>NZ_JAUBVD010000030.1:0-23123 GCF_036705675.1 Microcoleus sp. AT8-A3 | reverse complement strand
CTAATCATTTCGGGAATTGTAGGGGCGGGTTCACCCACAATAATCGTCAATAATCCACAATCTCCTAAACCCGCCCCACCCAACGGTAAATCTATCTATACGTTTGGATAATGGGAGGAAATCAAGGTTCATGTAGGTTATTAGTGGGGAGGGGGCGGGTTTATTTAGATTGTTTGTATTTGTGAGATATTGTGGGTGAACCCGCCCCTACAAATCTTTTTATCAAAATAGCTTGACATTCATATTATTCTGTGATATCTAGTCGAATAGTATTGTGTTTAATCCACAAATCGCAGCACTTGAGCCAAGTTCACAGCCAACAGCTATTTTTATATTAAACGACACAATATACGACCAATTGAGAGCATATTTTCGATCGCACAATCAGAGATTAGCCCAATTGTGCGATCGAGACTTCGGCTGGGACTAATCAATATAGCGGTTCTCAAGCGTGGTGAGGTATGGGGGCGAGCCCTATGCCCACGGAACCCTATGCCCTATGAGCACCTCATGTTTTGGCAGTTGGCACAAGAAAGAAAAAATTTTTGCCTTCTTCCTTCTTCCCTCTTCCTTCTTCCCTCTTCCCTCTTCCTTCTTCCCTCTTCCTTCTTCCCTCTTCCTTCATAGCCGATTTGCGGGCGTTGATCTAAAATCAGTACAGTCCTCTGCTGACTTGCTTTTAGCAAGATTTCAGCATACTTACCCTGAAACCTGATAATAATCCTTGTGCCAGACACTGCCCAGAACCGCCCAGAGCTGGATCTGAAGACCATATTTCCCTTCGAGCTAGATAACTTTCAGAGAGAGGCGATCGCCGCCCTCGATGCAGGTAAATCCGTTGTCGTGTGCGCTCCCACAGGCTCTGGGAAAACGTTAATCGGCGAATACGCCATCCATCAAGCACTCGACAGAGGGCGGCGCGTCTTCTACACCACACCCCTCAAAGCACTCTCTAACCAAAAGCTGCGCGACTTCCGCAGTCAATTTGGAGACGACAACGTAGGTTTGCTCACCGGCGACATCTCCGTCAATCGAGATGCGCCGATTTTGGTGATGACTACCGAAATATTTCGGAATATGCTCTACGGTACGCCGATCGGAGAAGTCGGCACTTCCCTCACCGGAGTCGAAACCGTCGTGCTCGACGAGTGTCACTACATGAACGATCGCCAGCGCGGTACCGTCTGGGAAGAATCGATCATCTACTGTTCGAGCGAAATTCAACTGCTGGCCCTCTCAGCAACCGTTGCCAATAGCGAGCAACTCACAGACTGGATTAACAAAGTCCACGGGCCCACAGAGCTCGTCTACTCAGACTTTCGGCCAGTGCCGCTGCAATTCCACTTCGCCAACCAAAAAGGGATATTTCCGCTGCTAGACGAGACCGGCAAAAGAGCGAATGTCCGGTTAGTCCCCAAAAAGAAGGGGCAAAAAGTAGAAAGAGGCAGCATTCCCACTCCGAGTTTGACCGATGTTTTGGCCCGGTTGGACGATCGAGATATGCTACCAGCAATTTACTTCATCTTCAGCCGTCGCGGGTGCGACCAAGCAGTCGCAGAAGTCGGCAACTTCTCCCTAGTTAACGAAGCCGAAACAGCCGAACTCAAACGCATCATTGACGATTTTTTACAGCGAAACCCAGAAGCAGAACGCTTCGGTCAAAAAGAAGCACTTTTAAAAGGCATCGCCGCCCACCACGCAGGCATTTTGCCCGCTTGGAAAGGTTTAGTAGAAGAACTCTTCGGCAGAGGTTTGATTAAAGTCGTATTTGCCACCGAAACCCTAGCAGCCGGGATAAATATGCCCGCCCGCACCACAGTCATTTCCACCCTGTCCAAGCGCACCGACAAGGGACACCGACTGCTAAACGCTTCAGAATTCCTCCAAATGGCCGGTCGGGCGGGTCGGCGGGGCATGGACAAGCAGGGGCACGTGGTCGCAGTTCAGACGCGCTTTGAAGGCGCAAAAGAAGCCTCCTATTTGGCAACAGCCAAAGCCGACCCCCTCGCCAGTCAGTTTACGCCCAGCTACGGCATGGTGCTGAATTTGCTGCAAACACACACTCTCGACGAAGCTCAAGAGTTGGTAGAGCGGAGTTTTGGTCAATACCTGTCTACCTTGTACTTGCAGCCCCAGCAATCAGAATTAGACCGACTGCAAACAGAATTAGCAGTGCTGGAACAGTCCCTAGCGGCCGGAGGAAATGTCTCCACCCTGGAAAAAAACCTCGCCCATTACGAAAAATTGCAGGGCAGACTCAAAGAAGACAAACGTTTGCTGAAAACTCTATTGCAGCAAGCTGAAGAAGCCAGATTTAAGGAAATGTCCGTAGCTGTGGCTTTTGCAGTGCTCGGCACGGTTCTGAGTCTCAAAGGCAAGCACGTTCCGACAGCCAAACGATCGCACACAACTCCTGTACCCGCCGTATTGGTTGCCAAAGTCGCAGGTTCCGGCCAAGCACCAAATTTGGTGTGCTTGGGCAAAGATAACCGCTGGTATGTCGTCGCCATTAGCGATGTCGCTACCCTGCACGCCGAATTACCCCGCTTGAGCGTTGCAGATACCTTGAACCCGCCCTCGGAAATGCCCCTGAGACTCGGCCAGTGCCGCTTGGGAACTGAAGAAACTGCTTCAATTGCTGCATCGATCCCACCATTGCCCACACCAGAACCGACCCCAGAGGCTCACGAGCAACAGCGGAAAATCGCAGCCCTAGAAGCTCAGCTAGAAATTCACCCGGTTCTAGAATGGGGCAATCCCGGTACTTTGCTCAAACGTCAGCGCCGCCGGGAAGAATTGAAAAAAGAAGTTCGCAAAAGCGAAGAAGACTTAGAAAAGCAGAGAGCTCGCTACTGGGAGGAATTTCTCAACTTAATCGACATCTTGCTGAATTTTGGCTGCTTGGAAAGAGTAGTTTCGGCAAATGTAAACCGAGATGACTCCTCCGGTAGGTTAGTACCCACAATCTTGGGTCAAGCTTGCGCCGCCATTCGCGGCGATAACGAACTGTGGCTGGGTTTGTCCCTGATGTCTGCCGAGTTTGACGAACTCGACCCCCACCACCTCGCTGCAGCTTGCGCGGCCTTAGTTACAGAAGTTTCCAGGCCCGACAGTTGGACTCACTACTCGCTGTCGCCAGAAGTTTTGGCACCTTTGGACAATCTGCAAAAAGGCTTGCGCCGCCGATTGTTTCAAGTGCAGCGCAAGCACGATTCTGCAATCCCGATTTGGCTGGAACGGGATTTAGTGACTTTGGTCGAACAGTGGGCTCTGGGTGTTGAATGGCTGGAACTGATTAGCCATACGAGTTTGGATGAAGGGGATGTGGTGCGGATTTTGCGCCGGACTTTGGATTTCTTGTCTCAGATTCCTCATGTTCCTCATGTTTCCGATTCTTTGCGGAGGAATGCTTGTCGGGCGATGCAGTTAATCGATAGATTTCCGGTGAATGAAGCTGCAAGTTAGAAAAGTGTTGACAGTTGACAGTTGACAGTTGGCTGTTGACAGTTGACTGTTGACTGTAAGCATTAGTGTCAAGTTAAGCCTGAAACCATGTCTAAATCAGGGTTGTAGCCGAGTCTAGATCCCCCTAAATCCCCCTTAAGAAGGGGAGTAGGGGTTGACTTTGAGCAGACTCCTGTCCCCCCCTTAAGAAGGGGAGTAGGGGTTGACTTTGAGCAGACTCCTGTCCCACCCCCTACTCCCCTTATTAAGGGGGGTTAGGGGGGATCTAGACTTCGCTACAAACAAGAGAGACGGCCGGTTTAACGTGTTTGTTCACACCAACGGGCCGTCAACAGTCCGGCATCTAAATTGTATTTTTGGTTTTTCAACCCAAATGCACCCAGATTTTAATCTAAAATCGTTTCCGGTGGCATCGGTATTGTTCAAATGTCCAAATATTCAAACAGTCAACTGTCAACTGTCATGAGGAATAGACCCAGATTTAAATCCCAAATCCCAAATCCCAAATCCCAAATCTAAAATCTAAAATCTAAAATCGCTCGATCGCTCTTAATTGTTATTAAATTTTTCTTTAGCGGTGCGCTGGGTAATTCTCCTATTTTATGATGCAACAAATCAAAAAGCCCGATCGACTGCCTGATGCCTGCTCCCAGGCTAAAAAAACTCGCTTTTTCACTTTCTTGCAAAGAGTCCTAATTGGCACTCTAGCGAGTACATTACTCCATCTCTTCATCCTATTTCCCTCTCCGAGTTTCGCAGAAGTAGTTCTGGGCGTAGTTCGCAGTTCCGAGAATTCTCCCGACTGGGTAAAGATTACCACGCGCCTCTGGGAAAGCGGCATTGCTTACAAACCAATTAATCTCGAAGAAATCAAAAATTTGGGGGATTTAACAGGCGTTAACGTGCTGTTTTTGCCCAACATTGAAACTTTGAGTCCGGCACAAATTAAAGTTTTAGAAGCTTGGGCATCCCAGGGCGGCCGCTTGATTGCTTCGGGCCCCGTCGGCCGCAGTTCCCCAGCCTTGGTGCGCCAATCTTTGCGATCGCTCCTTGGGGCCTATTGGGCTTTTCCGTTAACCCAACCGGCGACTCCGCAACCGCGCAGCCGCTGTCGGGATCTGGCTTGCACTACTTCTAGCAATTGGGTGCCACCCGAACAAAAAAATGCCTCAGTCCAAGGCGGTGTCTTGATTCCGGCTGATGCAAACAGTCAAACTATTGCTACTTGGAAAGATAGTTCCGGTTCCTCCGCAGCCATCGCCACGGATCGCGCTACCTACCTCGGCTGGCGTTGGGGTAGCGACGGTTCGGCAAATGTAGATAAGGCTTGGCTCCAAGCCTCGATCGCCCGCTGGGGAGGCACAATCGCTTCTGGGCCCTCCGCGCCGCCCACTGCTGCCGCGACCCCACTGCCAACCCCCCCCTCCAGAGTCACTAGAAACAGCCCTAGTTTGCCGCGTACTACCCCGCTGAGCCGACTTTCTCCCTCTGGCTCGCTTCCCGATTCAGTACCTGCAACTTTTACAGACCCTTCGGATCAGTCGGCGCCGGCGGGTTTGGACGTGCAGCCCAATTCCAATAAGCCGATCGTCAGCATTGAAGCGTACTTGATGCGCCAAGAACTCACTAACCTCCTCGGCCGGTTTGAAAGCGCCCTGACAGCAGCTAATTCAGCCAATACCGCCATCAATCTCAATGCTGCTACCTCCCCTCAACTGGTGGCTGCAGAACAGGGCGGAGGCGGCCCAGCAGCCAGTCGCCCCCCTGTTCTGCAAGCGATCGGGGTACGGGCGATCGCCCAAGCGCGGCAGGTTTTGCAAACTTTTGACCAACTGCTGCAACAGCAAAACTACGCGGAGGCGAGAAAGCAGTGGGTGGAAGCGCGGCAGTTGCTGTGGGAAAATTACCCGAAGGAAGGACAGCGGGTTGGGGCGGAAATTCGGGCGGTTTGGCTCGATCGCGGGACGATCGTCGCAGCACGATCTGAACAGGGTTTGGCGGCAGTGTTCGATCGACTCGCCGCCGCAGGTATCAATACTGTTTTCTTTGAAACATTGAATGCCGGATATACCATTTATCCCAGTCAAGTTGCACCGCAACAAAATCCCCTAACAGTTGGCTGGGACCCGCTGGCATCGGCAGTTAAATTAGCCCACGAGCGAGGCATGGAACTGCACGCTTGGGTCTGGGTTTTTGCCACAGGAAATAAGCGCCACAATACTTTAATTGGCCAGCCTAGTTCTTATCCCGGCCCGGTGCTTTCCGCTCATCCACAGTGGGCAAATATTGACAATAAAGGACGCACGCAAAATCCTAACGATGGTAAATTTTATCTCGATCCGGCAAACCCGGAAGCGCGGAATTATTTGCTACAAATTATCAGCGAAATTGCCAATAACTACAAAGTAGATGGAGTGCAATTAGACTATATTCGCTATCCTTTTCAAGATGATAATGCGAACTTTACTTACGGTTACGGTATTGCGGCGAGGCAGCAATTTAGGCAGTTGACTGGTGCAGACCCGGTGAATATTTCCCCCAGAAACGGCAGTTTGTGGCGGCAGTGGGTTGAGTTTAAAACTAATCAAATTAATAGTTTTGTAGCTGAAGTTTCTCAGCTTTTGCGGCAGAATTATCCGCGCACAATTCTGTCGGTTGCAGTGTTTCCGCACCCGGAAAGTCAGCGGATTTACAAAATTCAGCAAAATTGGGAAGTTTGGGCTCGTCAGGGCATTGTAGATTTGATTGTGCCGATGACTTATGCTTTGGATACGAACCGACTTCAACGCATCACTGAACCCTTGGTAAATGAACAAATTCTGGGTTCGGCTTTGATTTCTCCCTCGGTTAAGTTGTTGACTCTCCCGGAAGTTGTGGCGATCGACCAAATTCAAGCTTTGCGCGATTTACCGACTGGGGGCTATGCTATTTTTGCTGTGGAAAGTATCAGCAGCGCGATGCAGGGGTTTTTTAACCGCACTCAAGGCCCGCCAGTGCGTTCTACTTCTGCTGCAGAGCCCATTCCTTACCGACAGCCGTTTGCAGCGGCGGCTTCGCGGTATACTGCTCTCAAGCAGGAATGGAGTTTTTTGTTAGCTAACAATGAGTTGCGGGTGTCGGAATCTGAACTGAAGGTTTTGCAAAGTCGGGCGGATGAATTGGCGCAAGCTTTGAGCAAGTTGGCGGCAAATCCTTCTAGAGAAAGTTTAGCAACTGCTAAAAGATTGTTGGGGAGTTTTCAATCTCAGTTTCAATCTTCGATGCGCTTGCATTCTGCGGAAAATAGCTATCAGGTACAAACTTGGCAGAATCGTTTGGAGAGTTTGGATATGCTTTTACGTTACGGCGAAAGGATGGAGTTGAATCGCAGGTAAATACAGATTTTTGGGGTGTTTGCTGCTCTGGATAGTGCGATCGTGCTAACATTTGGGCGATCGTACTCTAATTAAGTTAGTTCGCGATCCACGGGTAATCCTCACCTTGTTTTTTTCACAGTCATACTTCGTTCAATCCCGCAGATTCAGCAAAAAACCCGGTGTTTGAGCGAAGCCGAAACCCGCTGTCTTGGGTCGGAGTGCGATCGCGAACTGTAAGTTTGTAAGGAATGAGAATTAAATAACTTACAATGCGTCATGGTTCTTGTGGGATGGGCGTCCCGCCCGTCCATAAAGGGCGGGCTCTTAGGCCCAACCTCTACTCCCCACTTTCAAGAGTGTCAATTATTTAATTCGCGATCCTAAGTAGGTCATCACAAAATAACCATAGTATCTTATCAGGGAGGATTGAGCTAAGATCCACGATCACAGCGAGTAGATGAGTCCTCTCACCCGCCCGAACCATGTAATGTTTATTTGCACTCACATCTTGCACCATTCTCAAGAACGGGCTCTGGGGCCCGTTCCACAAAAGATAATTTTTCTTGTGGAACAGGCCGAAAAGCCTGTTCCTAAAAGGCTAATTGAGAATGGTGCCAGATATAAGTTTGCACCTACTTAGTGAGGACGGAAGTCCTGAAAACTCTTAAAGGTCCAGTTAAAACAATTTGACGATGAGTGATTAACCGGATTTTATATTCCTCGCTCGTCTCTCGACCCAAGATTTTAACATCTACTAATTTAAAATGCCCATTTTCACTACTTTTAGGATGAATATGTTTCCTAAACCCCTCAATCGTTTAGCTACAAAATTTATCGGCAAAGTTCCATTACAAACGGTGCTTGTGGTTCCTTTTTTAGTGCAAATTGTCGGCACGGTAGGAGTTGTAGGTTGGCTCTCTTTCCAAAACGGTCAGCGGGCAGTCAACGATGTTGCTGCTCAGTTGCGGGGAGAAATTAGCGATCGCATCAAAGACCGCATGGAACATTATATGTCAATTCCCCACATTGTAAATTACCTGAACCTTCAAGGCATAAAACTGGGGCAATTGAACCTAGAAGACAAGCAAAAACTAGAACATCATTTTCTAGAACAAATTCAATATTTTGATTCTATCAGTATCATTTACACAGGCAAAGAAAATGGAGAACACTCTGGAGCAATCCGCACTAAAGATGGGATTTTGATATCGGCTGCTGACATCTCTACTGACAATAAATTAGCTCGATATACTGCGGACTCTCAGGGAAACCGCGTTCAATTAGTGCAAATTTCACCCGATATTTATGACCCGCGAACTCGCCCTTGGTACATAGCAGCGGCTGCGGCAAAAAAACCTATTTGGACTCCAATTTATACAGATTTTTTGACTAGGGAACTGGCAATTACGGCTGCTTTGCCTATCTACGACGACGCTGGCAAATTGTTAGGCGTAGCTGGCAGCGATTTGCTGTTTTCCCGCATCAAAGAATTTCTCGTTAGCCTCAAAATTGGCAAATCAGGACAAACTTTTGTCATGGAGCGATCGGGGATGTTAATTGCTACTTCTACGGCGAGTCCAGAATTCGTGGTGGAAGGTAAAGAAACAAGGCGCATTAAAGCTTCAGAAAGCGAAAATCCGGTAATTCGCCAAACTGCACAACATTTAGATAAATCCTACGATAGCTTAGCTAAAATTAATAATTCTCAACAACTTACTTTTGATGTTGATGGCCAGCGAAATTTTATTCAGGTAGCTCCTTTTAAAGACGATCGAGGGTTGGATTGGCTGATTGTCGTAGTTGTGCCAGAGTCTGACTTTATGGAGCAAATTAACCTCAACACGCGCACGACTTTTTTACTGTCGCTTGCAGCATTGCTGGGGGCGACAATTCTGGGAATTCTTACTGCTAAATGGGTAATTCAGCCGATTTTAAGATTGAATGCTGCCGCGAAAGCTTTGGCGCGGAATGAATGGGATACAAAGCTCACTCTGAATCGCGAAGATGAACTCGGAGAACTTGCCACTGCTTTTAACAGCATGGCCGAGCAATTGCAGCATTCATTTACTTCTCTCTCGGAAAGCGAAAACCGAGTAAAACAATTTTTAAATGCAGTACCGCTAGGAATTTTTATTGCCGATCCCAACGGTCAACCTCACTACATTAATCCTACTGGAGAGCAATTGTTAGCTCAAGGAATTGTACCAGCCGATTCCGAAACTTTACGTCAATCCTACCGAGTTTATTTAGCTGGGACTCAGGAAATTTACCCGGCAGAACGCGACCCAATTTTAAATGCTTTGCAGGGTAAGAGTGTAACAGTTGATGACCTTGAAATCACCTCGACTGACAAAACTGTTCCCCTGCAAGTTTGGGGAACTCCTATTTATGACGCTCAAGGAAATGTTATCTACGGGATGTGCGCTTTTCAAGATATTACAGAACGCAAACTAGCGGAGAAAGTATTAAAGGAATACAACGACAATTTGGCAGTGCAAGTTGCCGAACGTACCGCCGATTTTGCCAAAGCACAAGAAAAGTTTTCTAAAGCTTTCCGTTTAAGCCCTAATGCGATTACCCTGACTAGAATCAGCGATGGTCGTCATATAGAAGCCAATGAAAGCTTTTGTCGGATGATGGGGTACAGTCACGAAGAAATCATTGGCAAAACTGCGGTAGAACTCAATTTTTGGGCGAGTTTGGGAGAGCGCGATCGCATGATTCAAATGTTGAAAAATAAGACGGCTATTCACAATTATGAGCTGAGGTTTCGCAATAAAAATGGTACAGAAAGAACGGCACTACTGTCTATAGAAACCATCAATATTGACGGAGAAGCTTGTTTTTTGTCGATTTCTAGCGATATTACCGAGCGCCAAAAAGCCGAAACTGCACTCCGGGAAGCAGAAGAAAAGTACCGCAATATTTATGAAAATGCTTTGAATGGAATTTTTCAAACTGCTATTGACGGGAAATACATCAGCGCTAACCCCGCTTTAGCTAACATCTACGGTTACGACTCGCCAGCAGATTTAATAGCAGTACAGCCGAATTTCCATAACCAGCTTTATGTGAAACCCAACCGCCGCGATGAATTTGCTGCGCTGATGAACGAGGACGGAATACTATCAAACTTTGAATCGGAAATTTACCGCAAAGATGGCAGCATAATCTGGATTTCGGAAAATTGTCGCGCTGTCTGCGATGAAGCAGGAAATCTGCTTTACTACGAAGGCTTTATTAAAGACATTACTGATAGCAAACAAGCGGAAATCAAAATGCAGCAGGCGAAAGAAGCGGCCGAAGCAGCAAACAAAGCGAAGAGTACCTTTCTCGCCAATATGAGCCACGAATTGCGATCGCCCCTGAACGCGGTCATCGGTTTTGCTCAAGTCATGCTTCGCAGTAAAACTTTGTCTCAGGAAAATCAAGAAGATGTCGGAATTATCCTGCGGAGTGGCGAACATTTACTGACTTTAATTAACCAAGTTTTAGACTTATCAAAAATTGAAGCCGGACGCACTACTATTAATTCAAAAAGCTTCGATTTGTACCAACTAATCGACGATTTAGAAGATATGTTTGCTCTCAAAGCTGAGCAAAAAGGTTTGCAATTAATATTCGACAGGGATGCAGAAGTTCCCCATTACATTTGTACTGATGAAGTTAAATTGCGGCAAGTCTTAATTAATTTGCTCAATAATGCAATTAAATTTACTTCAGAAGGGGGAGTGTCGATGCAAGTCAAAGCAGGAAGGCGGAATATACATAAAAACAGCACTGACCAATTGCCCGGCCACTACTGGCTGCATTTTGAAGTTCAAGATACTGGTGCAGGCATTGCTGCTGAGGAAATCAATCAGTTATTTGAAGCATTCGTGCAGACGAAAACAGGTAAAGATTCTCAGGAAGGAACGGGTTTAGGTTTAGCTATTAGCCGCCAGTTCGTGCAATTAATGGGAGGTGAAATTACGGTTAGCAGCGAGATCGGAAAGGGTGCAGTATTTCAGTTTGATATCCAAGTTCATTTGGTTGAAGGTAGTGAGATTGAAAGCAAAAAAACTCAACGTCGAGTTGTTGCCCTCGAACCGAATCAGCCGAGTTATCGCTTGCTAATTGTGGACGACAAACCTTTGAACCGCCAACTGTTAGTAAAACTTCTCAGTCCACTCGGATTTGAGTTGAGAGAAGCGAATAACGGTAAAGAAGCGGTTGATATTTTTAGGGAGTGGGAGCCGCATCTGATTTGGATGGACATGAGAATGCCTGTAATGGACGGCTATGAGGCAACGAAACAGATTAAAACTACAACTGGGGGGCAAGCAACGGCGATTGTGGCCCTAACTGCTAGCGTTTTGGAGGAAGAACGGGCGGTGATTCTTTCGGCGGGTTGCGATGATTTTATGCGGAAACCGTTCCGAGAGGAGGATATCTTTGTGGCAATGGGGAAACATTTAGGAGTACGCTATATTTATGAAGATCCAACGGCAGTAAGTGCCACAGGTGTAGAGGAGTCAAGTCAGGAGGTGCTGATACCGGAGGCTTTCGCCTCTCTTTCTCCAGATTGGATGGCCCAATTCAAGCAAAGTATTTTGAGTGTGGACATGGAGGCGATCGCTAGTTCGATCGCACAAATCGGCACTGTCAATCCCTCTCTTGCGGCCAAGCTTCAAGATTGCATTAATAATTTTGAATATGACAGAATTTTGAACATAATCGAACTCAGCGAGAAACAGTAAAGACCCGATGACTTTAACTATACCTAAAACCAATCGAGCTAATATTTTAGTAGTAGACGATACCCCAGAAAACCTGCGGCTGCTGGCAGGAATTTTGAGCGAAAAAGGCTATCAAGTTCGCCCCGTACCCAATGGCAAGCTAGCATTGTCTGCTGCTCAAAAAATACCTCCGGATTTAGTGCTGCTGGATATTATGATGCCGGAAATGGACGGCTATCAAGTTTGCCAGCAACTCAAAGCTTCTGAAATTACCAAAGACATTCCTGTTATTTTTATTAGTGCGATTAATGACGTGCTGGATAAAGTTAAAGCTTTTGCAGTTGGTGGAGTTGACTTTATTACTAAACCGTTTCAGGTTGAAGAAGTTTTAGCCCGGATAGAAACTCATTTAAAAATTTGTTCGCTGCAACAAACTTTGCAAGAAAAAAATCAAGATTTAGCAACGGCGCTCCACCAACTGCAAGCCACCCAAGAGCATTTGATTCAATCGGAAAGAATGGCAGCCCTGGGACAACTGATTGCCGGCATTGCCCACGAAATCAATACCCCCCTGGGCATTATAGGTTCTTCTATTAATAATATAGCTAATTTTTCCGACGATTTTTTAGAGAAATTTCAGGAAATTTATCAAAAACTTTCTGACGAAAGCAAAGCTTATTTTTTAGCTTTAATGTACAGAGCAACCCATCAAGAAGTTTTATTCACAAGTAGAGAAAAACGCAAGTTTAAGCAGCAGTTGACTGCGGACATGATGGCAGAATCTGTTGAAAACTCCGAGGAAATTGCGGATACTTTAGTTGACATGGAAATCTACGAAAATATAGAAGAGTTCTTGCCGCTTTTCAAATCGCCGGATTGGGAAGTAGTTTTAAATAGTGCTTACCAGTTTGCGAGCTTTAAAAAAAGTATTAGCCTGATCCAAAGAGCCACAGCGAAGTCGGGAAAAGTAGTATTTGCCTTAAAAACCTACGCTCATTTTGATAGCAAACCAGAAAAAGTCCAGGCGAACTTACATGATGGCATTGAAACGGTGTTAACCCTTTATCAAAATCAACTAAAACACGGTATAGAAGTAGTGAAAAATTATGGAGATTTACCCGAAATTATGTGCTATCCCGATGACTTAAATCAAGTTTGGACGAATCTCGTTCATAATGCCCTGCAAGCAATGGATTATAAAGGTGTTTTGACGATTGAAACTGGGCAGCAAGGGGCGAATATTTTACTTAAGTTTACTGATAACGGCAAAGGTATTCCCTCAGAAGTTATTCCCAAAATTTTTCAGCCATTTTTTACGACAAAATCTGCGGGCGAAGGTAGCGGTTTGGGATTGGATATTGTGAGAAAAATTGTGGAAAAACACGAAGGCACAATTGCTGTTGATTCTGTACCGGGGCAGACAACTTTTACAGTCTCGCTGCCAATTTATTAAACAAAACTTACCTGTAGGAGCTGATTCCCTCTGACCGAAAACATCCAGGATGCCAGCCCCCAAATTCACCCGTCCAGAAATAAAAAACTTGTATCGGATAAAGGCGCGCCCGAATTTATCTCGCGCAAGTCAAGGCTTCAATTCTTTAATCTGCAATCTAAAATCTAAAATCGATTGACTCCCGTCGCTGTCTCGCTGACAAATACAAGATTTATTACAATAAACCGGGTTAATCTTCGGAAGTCCTATTAAAATAAGATAGGGGACAGATATCCTGCTTCCTTGCCCGAAATCAATAATGTAAAAAAATGTAAAAGCAAGTCCTATCGATAAACCTAAGAAAATTTAAGCAGAGAGGAAAAGATGAATAAGCCTGTAATTATTTGCGTTGACGATGAACCAGATATCTTGAATACTCTCAAGATGCAGCTCAAAAATGAATTTAAAAATGATTATTTTTATGAATTAGCTGAAAGTGGTGATGAAGCTTTAGATTTACTTGAGGAATTTCAAGAAAAAGCTCAGGTGATTGTGGTTGTTTCGGATTGGCTGATGCCGGGAATTAAAGGTGACGAACTTTTAATCAAAGTTCACCAAAAGTATCCTACAATTATTAAAGTGATGTTGACTGGACAGGCCGAGGTATCGGCTGTTCAGCGGGCAGTAGAAGAAGCAGATTTATACTGTTGTTTGTACAAACCCTGGCAAAGCAAAGACTTAATAGAAATTATAAAATCTGGGCTGGCTAAGTTATGAAAAAACCTGTGATTGTTTGTATTGATGATGAACCTGACGTTTTGAACAGTTTAAAGATTGAACTGAAAAAGGCGATCGGCGATCGGTGTATAATTGAAACCGCTGAAGGGGGGGCTGATGCTTTAGAGTTGCTGGCAGATTTGCGGGCAGATGAATACGAGATTGCTTTGGTGCTTTCCGATTATATCATGCCGGATATTAAAGGAGATGAACTGCTCAGAAAAATTCACGAAAGCTCGCCGGAGACGCTGACTATTATGCTAACGGGACAAGCTGATTTGGAAGCCCTGAGCAATGCTATCAAGTATGCTAAGTTGTACCGTTATATTCCTAAACCTTGGCAAAATGAAGACTTAAAATTAACGGTAGTAGAAGCAGTTCACAGTTATTTGCAAGATCAAAAGTTAACAGATGAAATTCATAAGCGCCAAGAAGTAAATGAGGAGTTAAAGCTAGCAAATGAGGCGCTGTCTGCCAGTGAAAGCCGCCTGAGTCAATTTTTAGAAGCTTTGCCAGTGGGGGTATCTGTTTATCATCCCGATGGCTCGATCGCCTATTTCAACCAGACAGCGCGGGATTTGCTGGGTGCAGACACTATCCCGGAAAGCACTGCGGAACAATTAGCTGCGACTTATCAACTGTATGTTGCCAATACTGATGAGCTTTATCCGCCGGATAATCTGCCAATTTTGCGTGCACTGAATGGAGAATCTGTCAAGGTTGACGATGTAGAAATCCGTCAAGATGGCAAAAGAATTGCGATCGAGATCAATACCACGCCGATTTTTGACGCTAGCGGAAATATTGTTTATGCGATCGCAGCTTTTCAAGATATTAGCGATCGCAAACAAGCGGAAAAAATACTAGCAGATTACCACCACACCTTAGAAGCCCAAATTGACGAACGTACAGAACAACTGCAACAAGCTGCATTAGCTGCTGAAGCAGCAAACAAAGCTAAAAGCACGTTTCTCGCCAATATGAGCCACGAGTTACGCACCCCTCTCAATTCTATACTCGGCTTTGCACAAATCATGGAACCCAGTCCGGATCTTACTGTCGAAAACCGAGAAAATATGAGAATTATTCGCCGTAGTGGCGAACACTTGCTTACCTTGATCAATGAAGTCTTAGACTTGTCAAAAATCGAAGCGGGGCGGATGACACTTAACCCGAAAAACTTCGACATCTACCGCTTGCTTGACGATTTGCAAGATATGTTTCAACTGCGGGTACATAATCAAGAATTGCAGTTGCATTTTCAGCGCGATGCTGACGTTCCTCAGTACGTGCGAACCGATGATATTAAACTGCGGCAAGTGTTGATTAATCTTCTGAGTAATGCGATTAAGTTTACCCAAACAGGCGAAATCATCTTAAGAGTTATCAAGTTAGAAAAATCGGGTTTTCTGGATTTACTGGATAGTTCTACAGCTTGCTTTGATACCACAAGAAGTATTCGGGATTTTTCGAGAACTAGCAGTGATTTTGCAAAGGTTGAATGGAGCGATGAGGCTGAGGGTTCAACTGTGCCTGGTTTTTTTCTTCTATTTGAAATTGAAGATACAGGAGTTGGCATTGCTCCTGAAGAATTGGGCAGCATTTTTAATGCTTTTGTGCAAACAGCTTCCGGTCAAAAAAATCAGAAAGGCACGGGTTTAGGATTGAAGATCAGTCGTCAATTTGTCCGCCTGATGGGAGGCGAAATTGTCGTAGAAAGTCAACTGGAACTCGGCACTACTTTTAAATTTGAAATTCCAGTGGGTGCCGTTGATGCTGCTGAGCTTCCCGATCCGGAACTTAACCGCGAAGTGAGTGGTTTGGAACCCAATCAACCGTGCTACCGGATTTTAATTGTGGACGATCGCGAAGACAACCGCCAACTTTTAGTCAAAATGCTTTCTCCTTTAGGTTTCGGGGTGGAAGAAGCCACCAACGGCCAGGAAGCAATAGAAATGTGGGAAAATTGGCATCCGCACTTAATTTTGATGGATGTGCGAATGCCGGTGATGGACGGCTACGAAGCTACTAAACAAATTAAGACTAGAATCAAGCAGAGAGAGCAAGAGGGGGAAATGAATATTTCCGATCCCGAATCCCCGATTCCGAAGATTATTGCTTTGACAGCTAGTACAATTGAAGGAAGGCAAGCGTTTGCTTTATTGGTCGGCTGCGACGATTTTATTAGCAAACCTTTCCGCAAAACCGATATATTTGATGCCATCACCAAACATTTGGGGGTGAGGTATCTCTACTCTAACTCAACGGACTTTATCTCAATAGGCGATCCAAATAATTTATCTGACTCGCTCTCTAATGCTGCGCTTGCTTATTTACCCATACTTCCCGCAGAATGGATAGACAACATGAAGCAGGTAATCCGCAGTGCTGATTTTGACTTAATTGTCAGGACAATCGACGAAATAAGGAGGCCTCATCCTGAATTGGCGGAAATCCTCCAGGGTCATCTCGATAATTTTGATTACCAGAAAATTCTCAATTTAATTGCCGAGGCGGAGGAATCAGATAATGCAGATGAAGGCGGAACAAACTGAAAACCATCAAGCGGATATTTTAGTAGTTGACGATACACCAGATAATCTGCGTTTGTTAATTAGAATTTTGCAAAAAAATGGCTATAAAGTTCGACCAGTTACTAATGGTTTTTCGGCGTTAGATGCTATTCAATCTAGCGCGCCAGATTTGATTTTGCTCGATATTATGATGCCGGATATTGACGGGTACGAACTATGTAAAAAATTAAAATCCCAATTGCAATTTCGGGAAATTCCCATCATTTTCCTGAGTGCGCTGGAAGAAGGAATAAATAAAGCCAAAGCTTTTGAAGTGGGCGGCTCGGATTATATAACTAAACCTTTTCAGGTGAAAGAAGTATTGGCACGAGTCAGCAATCAACTTACTGTGCGTTCATTGCAAATGCAATTGCAAGAAAAAAATCAAAAATTGACCGATCAAAATATCCAGTTGCACCAGGAAATCGCTGAACGCCACCAGGTGGAAATGGAAACAAGATTGCTGCTGCAGGCTACACAAGCTATTAGCAAATCTGAAGATTTTGAGTCGGCTATAGATGTGATCTTAGGTTTAATTTGCAAAACTATTGAATGGAATCTGGGCGAAGCTTGGATTCCTTGCAGTGAGGGTTTTTTAAAATGCGCTACAGGTAGGTACGTCAGTGACTCCAGTTTTGCCCAATTCCAACAAACAAGTTGGGAGTTGATTTTTGCTCCCGGTGTGGGACTTCCGGGTAGGATTTGGCAGTCGCAGCAGTCTGAATGGATAGATGATGTTTCTACTGCACCGGAACAAGTTTTTTTAAGAGCTAAAATTGCGCTGAGTGTGGGATTGAAAGCGGCTTTTGGGGTGCCAATTTTGGCGGAAAACCAAGTGTTAGCTATTTTGATTTTTTATCGCGAGAAAGTTCTGAATTGTCAGCCGCGCTTGTTGGAATTAGTGAGCGCGGTTGCTACGCAGCTCGGTTCGTTGATTCAGCGCAAACAAGCTGAAGCAGCTCTGAAAGTGCAGCAAGAGCAAACAGAAAAATTGCTGCTGAATATTTTACCGAAACCTATTGCGGATCGTTTGCAAAAAGAGCAAAAGTTGATAGCGGAGCATTTTGATGAGGTGAGCGTCTTGTTTGCTGATTTGGTGGGTTTTACAGAGTTTTCGGCTCACAAAAGTCCGACGCAGTTGGTAGAAATTTTGAATGGGATTTTTTCGGAGTTCGATAGGTTGTCTGAATTGCACGGGTTGGAAAAGATTAAGACGATTGGGGATGCTTACATGGTGGTTGGGGGTTTGCCGACGCCGCGGGAGGATCACTCCTCGGCGATCGCACTTTTAGCTTTGGAGATGCAGGCAGCTTTGGGGAGGTTTAATGCCAAAATGGGAGAAAATTTTCAATTGAGGCTCGGAATTCACAGCGGTTCGGTGGTGGCTGGAATTATTGGGATTAGTAAATTTAGCTATGATTTGTGGGGCGATACTGTTAATGTTGCTTCACGCATGGAGTCGAACGGATTGCCTGGTAAAATTCAAGTGACGGAGGCGACTTACGAGCGTTTGAAAGAGCAGTTTGTTTTGGAAGAACGGGGTCATATCCCGATCAAAGGCAAAGGAAAGATGCTGACTTACTGGTTAATTGAAGAACAAAAGAAATCTTTTTAAGTTTATGATGTAAATTTCAATTAATATGAAAGGTAGACCGCATTTATACTTTCAGGAGGGCTAATCCTTTGCAAACAGTTGAAACAAAATCGCCGACAGCGTTGAAAAGAGTCCTAGTTATTTTAATATCACTGCTAGCAGTAGCGGTACTGTCGATCGCTACTTTTATCGCTCTACCCGGAGAAAAAACAATGTTTGCTGGAACTAGACCTGCCAATATCGGAATTCAGTCAGGAAAACTCGCAGCGTGCCCGAGTTCCCCCAACTGCGTCAGCAGCTTCAGTCAAGATGCCGAACACAAAATTGAGCCTTTGGCATACACTTCGTCCCAGAGTGAAGCGATGGTAAAGCTCAAAGGGGCGATCGAGTCCTATGGCAAAACTAAAATTATCACGGCAACTGATAATTACCTGTATGCGGAGTTCACCAGTGCTTTGATGGGGTTTGTTGATGACGTTGAATTTTTGGTAGATGATGGAGCGAAAGTGATCCATGTGCGATCGGCTTCGCGTCTGGGACAGTCGGATTTGGGAGTTAACCGCAAACGGATAGAAGCTATCAGAACTCAATTCAATCAACTCTGAACTTAAAATTTCTAGCTTTCCCGAAGCCCCTCTCCTACACGGCTGTTTCATTATCCGTAGGGGCAAACCCCCCGTGGTTGCCCCGATATTTGAAACACCGATTCCCCACGTCCGTGGAGGGGGTAGGCACGGGGGCGCTACCCCTACAAAACGATGATTTCCCTTCATCCGTGGAGGGGGTAGGCACGGGGGCGCTACCCCTACAAAACCATGATTTCCCCACGTCCGTGGAGGGGGTAGGCACGGGGGCGCTACCCCTACAAAACCATGATTTCCCCACGTCCGTGGAGGGGGTAGGCACGGGGGCGCTACCCCTACAAAACCATGATTTCCGTGAGAATAAAACAGCCCTGCCCTCTCCTACAAGATGAGGGGCTTTGAGATTTGTGTACTACTATGTAATGTTGATTTGTCACTACCTAGTTAACAATTATTAACAGTAGGCACAGCGCAAAGGAGTGTCCAGCAGGGGGAGTAGGACACCGCAATGCCGTTTTCCTACGGTTGGCTTTCAGTTTTAAAACTTGTTATAAGATTGACGATTTTATAGTTTTACAATCTTTAAAATAGCTGAGCGCGCTAGCACAGAAGAAGAGATGCCGTAGTATTCCTATAGGATTAAACAACCTAAATGATACACTTCTGACTTTAGGGAGAGGGAACTGAACGAATTAATTTCTACTATTAAATTAAGTAGAACAAAGAGGAAAAACACATGGCACTTCAAAAATTAGCAGACTTTTATCCTAATTATCAGGAAGAAATCTTTGCTGGAGACGACATCAAGGGATTTGATGTTTATGCTGGCGACTCGGATGAAAAAGTAGGCACGGTTTATGACGCTTTGGTTGATGACAGTGGTCGTTTTCGCTATCTGGTAATTGATACCGGTATTTGGATTTTTGGCAAAAAAGTATTGTTGCCAATCGGCTCGGCTCGCTTCGACTACGGAGCCCATCGGGTCTACGCAACAGGCCTTCGCAACAAAGCTCAAGCAGAACAATTGCCAGCTTACAATGAATTAGAACCATTAGATTACGATCGCGAAGAACAGGTAAGAGGCGTCTACCGCAATCAAGAAACTGCCACTGCCCGCACTGCAACTCCTGCTAGCTACGATCGCAGCAGCTACAGCTACGATATGGATCGCCCCCTCTACGAAACCAACGAACAGCAGCACCAAAATCTCAAGC
The DNA here is from genome assembly GCF_036705675.1 of Microcoleus sp. AT8-A3. Lineage (NCBI taxonomy): Bacteria > Bacillati > Cyanobacteriota > Cyanophyceae > Oscillatoriales > Microcoleaceae > Microcoleus > Microcoleus sp. AT8-A3. Next base: position 3,410 of record NZ_JAUBVD010000030.1, on the reverse strand, counting down.
TTTATGAAGAACGCTTGATTGCTAACAAACACCGCGCAAAAACAGGCGAAGTAGCAGTTGGCAAGCGCGTGGAAACTGAAACAGCGCGAGCTTCAGTACCCATTGAAAAAGAACGAGTTGTAATCGATCGAGTAACCCCGGTAGAAGCGGGTCGAGTAGTTTCAGTCGGTGAGGCTGACTTCCAATCAGGGGAAGTTGCACGCATGGAAGTCTACGAAGAAACTGCCGACATTCACAAGGAAGCTTTCGTGCGCGAAGAAGTCAACGTCAGAAAAGAAGTTGTTCGCACCACGGTTGAGGGCGAAGAAACCTTGCGTCGTGAAGAATTAGAGGTTAAGACCGATGGCACTGCGGTTGTAGATAATAAAAACATCTAAACCAACCGCAACAGGTATTGCATAGGAATTGTGCCTTAATGACATAATTCTGTCACCGCGCAGGTTTGATTGAATTGGTGGCGATCGCGCAATTCCTATGTGATTGGCGGGGGGGGTACAAAACTTGTCTAGTTTTGGCAACGTTTATGCACTTTCCCCGCCTTTACCAATTTCCCCTTACCAATTCATAATAAAAATCCCTAAGCAGGAAAGTTTAAAAAATGAACGGTCAAGCATCAGCAGAAAAAATAGCAACTGCCAAATCAATAACCCGTCTCAACCGGGTACCTGAAAAAGTCAGAACTAAGCTAAAAAGTTTTACCGTCAAAGACAACCAAGGTCATTTGGTCGGCAAAGTTAAAGATGTCTATTTTGATGCTAACGGTCAGTTAAACTTTGTCGTGACCGGGCTAGGCAGCGAAAATCCCCGCATTTTTTTATTAAGTGTTAAGCTGCTCAAGAAAGTGGATTATCACCAAAAAGCGCTGTTTGTAACTATTAATTCGGCTCAAGTCGATCTGCTGCCCGTAGTTTCGGCAAATGGCGAGCATCCGTATTTAGAAAATCCCTCGGAACCGGATAATGAATTTAGCAACCGTGAATTAACAAATCCCTCAACAGTTATGTCAAATCTAACAGATGCCGATCGCACTGATGCAAATTGGGAGACCGATCGGGATGAGGAAAACTTGGATATTGTCGATCGAGAAGTAATTCGCCTGCTAGAAGAACGATTGGTGATCAATCGCAGCAAGCGCAAAGTCGGCGAAGTCATAGTGCGTAAAGAAATTGAAACTCGGATGGTACAAGTACCTATCCAGTGGGAAAAGCTGATTGTCGAACAAGTCGGCGACGATCCGAAGGTGTTGGCCGAAATAGATTTAGGCGAGGGAAGCATCACCGGTATAGATTTGACGGAGATTAAGAGCGATCGCCAAGAACCGACAGTTAAGGCTGAATTTACCTCTGTGCAGAAAGCTAGCAAAATCTTAAATTCGATCGCCTCTCAACCCCGTCACGGTTGCGTCAAAGTCCGCCTAGAACTCGTTCTCGAAGACAAGCAACTTGAGGATACTTACCAAAAATGGATGACGGAACACCACTCAGAGAGTTAAAATATTCGTCCTTTTCGGTCTAGATTTTAGCTATTAGCGAGAAACTTAAATCTAAGAACGGACTGTGGCGATTCGTGCTGGGGAGAAAGTTCACCGCCATCTACTAAGATCATGTTCGGTAAATTAACCGTAATTTTGGTAGTGGCGGGTTTACCAATATCTATAATATAAGCCCGATATCCGTCAACCCGCCCCGACCGGGATATGGAAATTTTTAGCGATCGACCTCTAGACAAAATTGTAGCGACTTGCGGTAAAATTGTGGTGGTCAAATTTAAAAGTATTTGAAAATGCCCAGCACAATCTCCGACATTAAAGTAAAAACGATCGCAGGCGAAGACAAGCAGCTAGGAGAGTACGCTGGCCAGGTACTCTTGATAGTTAATGTAGCTTCCAAATGTGGCTATACACCTCAATACAAAGGACTCGAAGAATTAAGCCAGAAGTACAGCGCGGCTGGACTCCGTGTTTTAGGATTTCCCTGCAACGACTTCGGAGGTCAAGAACCCGGAAGTAATCCAGAAATCGTCAATTTCTGTACTACAAAATACGGCGTCACCTTTGAATTATTTGACAAAGTACGCGCTAAAGGCACTCAGCAGCACCCGCTGTACGCTAAGCTTACGAGTGCAGTCGAGCCCAAGGGTGAGGTTTCCTGGAATTTTGAGAAATTCTTAGTTAGCAAACAGGGTGAAGTGGTTGCCAGATTCCGCAGTAGTGTTGGCCCCGATTCGCCCGAACTGATCGCTGCCATCGATCGAGAATTGGCAAAATAAAAAGTTCGGCAACTAAGCAGTTTACAGAATTTAACTGATTTAACGGATGGATGTTTAGGGAAGAGGGAAGAAATTAATAGGCTTTTTTTCCAATAAGTTGAAAGCTATTTTTTTTCTTCAGCTCTTCCCCCTTGTGTGCAAGCACTAAACCATGAACAAATACCAATGATTGTATTTAATTGGAGAACGGTTTAATTTAATGGAAAATACATCGGGATTAGATTTAGTTGTAGGTGTACTTGCCTTCGCAATTCTGGCAGGTGGTCTTGCCATGCTATTTGTAGGCATGGCATCGTTCCCTAAAGAAAAATAACAATACTAGGACTTACTCACAATTGTTGAGAAACCGGGTTTTTTTACGAAAAGACACGTTGTAGACCGCACCAAAGGTAAAAAACCCGGTTTCGAGGCCCCGATTAAGTCCTGAGTACCAACTTAAAATGCTTATTTTACAGCAGACGATCTGAATAAATCTAACAGCATTCAATTTTAACATTCGCAATAATTTAAAATCATGCAAACTACCGAAAACAACGTCAAAATTGCCCTCGCGCCGGGGAATTTGCGCCGCGTTCACCATATCGCTTTAAACGTGCGCGACATGAAAGCTTCCCGCCACTTCTACGGTACAATTCTCGGCCTGCACGAACTAACAGGTGCAGAAATTCCCGCAAGTTTAACAGAAATGGTAGCCGCTGGTAAAGTCGCTAATTTTGTCACCCCAGATGGCACTGTTATTGACTTATTTTGGCAGCCCGACTTGGAACCGCCAAACCCAGACCCGGAGAAAGCTTTTACCCGCGCCAACCACTTAGCCTTCGACATCGAGCCGGATTTGTTCGATCGCGCTCTGGAAGTGCTAAAGTCAAATCAAATTGCGATCGACAGCGGCCCCGTCACTCGCGCTACAGGACGCGGCATTTACTTTTACGATCCTGATGGATTTATCATCGAAATCCGTTGTGATCCAGCTTAAACACTCGCTATCGGGTTCTCTGTAGTCCGGGTGCACCCTACATTTACTCTTTGGATTGCGGTAATCCCTAACGATCGCTAATTAAATAACTTATACAGCACTTTCCAGGTAAGTGAAGTACAGAGAAACCGGGTTTCTTGAATAAAACCGGTTTCTGGCGAGAAAT
>NZ_JAUBVD010000029.1:0-79028 GCF_036705675.1 Microcoleus sp. AT8-A3 | reverse complement strand
AATTAATAATTAAATGGGGTCGAAAAATTAAAAATAAGGGTAATGCTTGTATCACAGTTTAAATGTGCAACAGCTTAGTTTGAATGCAGAAGGATTTGAAGGATGGTTATCTTTATATTTGTTACCAGATTTAACCAGTCCATCTATATTGATTATGGATCATGCACCCATTCATCGTAAGACGGTCATTAGACTATTGGTTGAGGAGGCAGGTCATCAGATAATATTTTTACCAAAATACTCTCCTGACTTAAATGATATTGAGCATGATTTTAGTGCATTAAAGAGAGCTAAAATGTATGCGTCTCCTAACACATCTCTTGATGAAGTTATTCGTGCTTATTGTGCATGAAGAGTGTCTCATACTTATTTGAAATAACTATAATCTGAGAACGGCGAAAGTACCACAAAAAGTCAAAGATCGAGCAGAAGTAATCAGGTTAAACGCAAATGGCTGGTATGTTGAGAAAATAGCTACTCACTTTAACTGGGCTTCACAAACAGTGAGAGCAGTCTTACATAAATGGGAAGAATTTGGTATAGAAAGCCTTTGGAAAAAACCAGGTCGAGGGGTAAAAGCCAAATGGAAAGAAGAAGATATAGAGTTTTTGTCAGAATGCTTAAAAAAAGAACCACGTACATATAACAGTTTTCAATTAGCTGATAAGTTAGAAAAAGAGCGCTCTATTAAATTAAGTCCCGACCGACTAAGACGGGTACTAAAAAAAAAAGGGATCATTTGGAAAAGAGCTAGTCCAAGTCATAAAGGAAAACAAGACCCCAAACAACGAGCAATAAAGCAATCAGACCTAGATATGCTGGAATTAGCAGCGGCAGCCGGAGAAATCGACTTAAAATATTTAGATGAATCAGGATTTTGTGCGTGGAGTAAAGCAAGTTATACATATTACAAAAAAGTCAACAAAAACGGATACAGCAAACTAAAAATCGAGGTCGTAGATTAAGTATTGTGGGGCTTTTTGAACCTTTAAGTAGCTTTGTATATGGTTTGGTAATTGGAGGTGTTGATCGAAAAGCTTATATTCAGATGATGGAAAAAGAAGCAGAAGAAGCGGCCCAAATGAAACGGATTAGAATTATTGTACAAGACAACGGTCTAATACACCGATGTCAGGAGGTTAAACAGTTGTGGTCAAAGTGGGAAGCTCAGGGTTTATATATTTTTTTCTTGCCTAAATATTGTTCCGAAATGAACCCAATTGAATTAGAGTGGCAACACATTAAAGAAGATGAATTAGCAGCGACATTTGTTTGAGGATGAATTAGAACTCGCCTACGCCGTAATTCATGGAGTAGAAGTTAGAGGAAAAAGAGGAGATTACCCTACACAACGTATTAAATTCAAGTCCAGTCACCCGACTTAATATTTTGTTACATACTTATGGATTTTCCCGCCGACCTACTTATGTAGCCACCGCTAGCTTTCCTGTCTCTTTTTAGTCCTACGCCCTTGGGGCATTCCTTCTGTGCTTGTTTGAAGTAGTCCAGAATCCGCTCGTAACCAACAAGGTAGTCTCCAGTGGTACTTGCCGTGACTGGATTAGACTTTTCGCTCATCTTTCGCTCCCTACTATAAGAATGCCGACTTTGCTTGCTGTAGACAGCGTACAGCAAGTCGCTCGGTATTCGCTCAAATCCAAAACAGGACTTTCAGAGTAGGCACAAAAAATGGCTAGAACAACGTAAAAGCGTCGATTGAGAACTCAGCGCTAATTCAAATCCCACCCTCTCCGTATCCCTTGACTGATAAAGGTTTTAGCGATTAACAAGCTCTAGTTTTTCAGTAATACATACCAAAATGGTATATAAAATGGTATATATACCACAACTGTATATAAAGCATTACAACTGTTGAACTAGCTTGCCTTACCCGTACTTACCGACACCACACTGTGTTTGCACGGGAGCCTAGAGGCCGTAAATTCTCGTTACCTGAGACTATGCAGCGATCGCCCCGCCGTCCCAATGAACCCCTATTAACGAAAAAATTGCTGTGGCGCATCCTGATTATTTCCATCTTCAATCTCATTGCTGTACTTGGAATTTTTGAATTGGCTTCGCAAGCCACAGGTAATATCAATTTGGCTCGGACAATGGCAGTCCATACCATCGTTTCCGCAGAAACCTTTTACTTATTGAGTATTAGCCAATGTATTCCATCTCTGTTTGCGTATTTTAAATATCGCACTCCAGAAATTGCCTTGATTCCTGCGATCGGTGTGGCTTGTGTGTTTATATTTCAAGTTTTCTTTAGCCAGTTGACTTTCATAAACCCGCTATTTGCTACCCAACCGCTTAGTTTTATTCAAGCTCTCATTTGTATCGGTGCAGGGATTCCAGTCATTGTGCCTGCTCTGTTTTTAAAGCGGTTTGCTCCTCTTGCGTAATGTGATAGCGATCGTCACTCTAATTGGCGCGGCTGGAATTTATGCGTTTGAGCGCGAACTTCCTAATCGATCGCCCTATGCGGTTATTTGACAGCAACGCTGCCTACATTTTTTGTGAGTCAGGATGCTGAGAGCGATCGATCAGAAATAGCGGCTACACAATCAATTCAAGCAGTGTCAACCGAAATTACTGCACTGCCAAGGTTCAATCCTGCTTGACGAAAAGGTTTAGACTTGTGAATTGCTAACCTTGGATTTGAGCATGAAGTCGATCGCTCTCGATGCGATACTATAGAATCGATGATGTCTGTCCAATTATAGATCACCTTTTACTCTAAACTCTTCCAAGCGATAGATGATTTTTGATTTTGGGAAATTTACTATAACAATACCCTCTACCCACTCACATAAAACTACTTAAAATAAGGGAAAAAACAAGCCGAATAAATTCATGACAGGGAATCCCAAAAAACTTGATTCAGGATAAATCCTATATTGCACTGTTCAATAGTGCGGACTATTTTTCTAGGACCCAATGGCTAATTTTCTATGACTTTGAGCCCCGGTGGATAATTAAATCAATGTCATCTCCACTCCTGACTTGCATTTAATTCGACTTTCTTATGTTCCTTGCCATCTAAAGCTTGTAGTATCATCCCCAAAAAACCAACTGTATTGAATGTTAACCTGATTCTATTTATTACATTGACACGAGAAACTCATGGAAAACACATTGTTCGATCGCACATTCCGCGACAGCGAAGGTCAAATTGTTATAGCTCAGATGCCAAATCTACCACTGAGTGTCGGGATTATAGCTAGTTTATTAACGCTCATTGTTACAACAGGAAAAGTTAATCTAGGGTTGGATATAGTAGCCTTTGGCTCTTTGTTTACTTGGGCTTGGGAAGAATTGTTTCAAGGCGTTAATTACTTTCGTAGAGCATTAGGTCTGATTGTGCTGCTTGGTCTAATTGCGGGGAAACTTCAATAATTAGGTCAGCATAAATCAAATCAAGAAGGTATATAAGCTGTCACGCATTTAAATTGCATATTCTGGGCGGGATATTAGGCCCACCCCACCCCAAGGGGATTGTTTTGTGACATTCAGTTTAAATGCACAACAGCTTAGCACTGGGAGCATCTCAATGAAAGCAGCCCAGCCCAAAATTGGAGTTTTGAGGCAGGAATTTTGAGGCTCTCTTGCTGCGGGGAAAGAGGAAGAAGGAAGGATCCCGAATAAGTGTTTTTACAAATATGAGATGCTCCCGGACGATCGCGGGGGTGGCGATCGGCATCCTGGATATTGATGAAATGCGTGGGGAAAAGACAGAACAACCTTCTGGTTGATGTAGAAGCCAGTTGGCTTAAGGTTTCGGTTAAGATATTTTGTTGTGAATCTCTGGGAGAGCAATTATGAAAGGTTTAAAGGGAAAAAACGCACTAATTACTGGAGCGAGTTCAGGCATTGGGCAGGCGATCGCCATTCGTCTCGCCCAAGAAGGTTGCAACATTGCCGTTAACTATCGCAAAAGCTTAGAAGAGGCAGAAGATACGGAAGAAATAGCTCTGCAAAAAGCCTGTGGACAAGCATCGGAATGCGGGGTTGAAACCCTATTAGTTCAGGGAGATGTCTCCAAAGAAGACGACATCCTTCGTATGGTGAATACTGTCATTGATAAATTTGGTAGTCTCGATATCCTGATTAATAATGCTGGGATTCAAACAGAAAGCGCATCCCATGAAGTGCCAACCGATGAATTCGATCGTGTGATTGCAGTAAATTTGCGAGGTGCATATCTCTGTGCGCGGGAAACCATTAAGCATCTGTTAGAGCAGCAGCGCCCTGGCGTGATTATCAACATTTCGAGTGTGCATGAAATCATTCCCCGCCCGATGTATATTAGCTATTCCATCAGCAAAGGCGGCATGGGAAATCTGACTAAAACCCTAGCGTTGGAATACGCAAACCGAGGCATCCGTGTCAATGCTATTGCGCCCGGTGCGACGATTACACCGATTAATGAAAGCTGGACGGACAATCCAGAACAAAAGGCAGTAGTGGAAAGCCATATCCCAATGGGACGGGCAGGCACATCGGAGGAAATGGCAGCATCTGTTGCGTTTCTCGTATCAGATGAAGCGGCTTACATTACGGGACAAACGCTCTATATTGATGGTGGATTGACCCTCTATGCTGACTTTCGCGAAGCTTGGTCTGCCTAGACTGACAATGAACCACTTGCCCAGTTGCGGAATGACTGTGAACTGCTCAAATTGAAGGAGAGGTTTGATAATAAAAAATTCTTTTGAATAAATTTAGGCTCGCTGCGATCGAGCCTAAATCGGGGTTAAATAACGCCTTGATTATGAACCGCAGAGGGCGCAGAGGACACAGAGAGGGGAGAAGAGGATCGAGGGGATATAAAACCCATATTTGGGATTACTTGTAACTAGATTCTACCAAGATGACAGGAAGAGGACTGGTTTCTAATACGGCTTGAGAAACTGAACCTACTAGCACTTGTTCCCAAGGTTGATGCCCTCGTTTTCCGATCGCAATATATGTCACTTGCCGAGCTTGCGCCACGCGGATAATCTCCTCTGGCACTGTACCAGAAAGACTCAGGAACTCATAGCGAATATCTGATAAGATTCGTTGTGCTTGTTGTTGTAATTGGGCGATCGCCTTTTTATCTCCCAGGTTATCCACATACAAAACAATCACATCCCCGTCACTGCGCCGAGCTAAGTCTGCCGCCTTAGTTAAAACATCTGTTGTTAGGGGAGAATTGTCTACGGCGGCGAGAAAAACTGGACGGCCGGAAATCGCTACTTTGGTCGGGTCAACTTCGCCTTTTTCTAATAGTTTGGGAGCAAAGGTAGGAATTGCCCAAGCACCCAAGGGAGCCGTTACTAAAATTGAGAGGGCTGCGATCGCCAAAATCGTCTCGCCACCAGCAATGCCCTGAGCTAGGGGAATCGCCCCAATTGCCGCCTGTACCGTTGCCTTAGCCGAATTTCCTGCTAGCAGAAACAGCCGTTCTTTCCCAGTCCAATTACTACCCAAGGTGGAAAGATACCAACCGAGCGATCGCCCAATCAGAGTCCCAATCGCCAACACCAACAAACCAACCAGCAAGGTATTGCCTAATACATTAAGTTGAATACTTGCTCCCAGCAGCACAAACAAAATAATTTCCGCGATCGTCCACAAACTATCAAACCCACCCCGTAATCTTCGTGCTAAAGGCGCATCCAACTCAATCAGGAAAAACCCCGCCCCCATGACAGCTAAATAGCCAGAGAAAACCGGAATATGTTCGGCTGATACTACCAGCCCTAGGGCAAAGCCAGCAGCCACTAGGGAGTCCTGAACCGCAGTTTGAGTCCAGTTTTGCTTGACTAATAGTGCCACCAAAATTCGAGCACTCACCCATCCCAACAGCACCCCCAAGGTAATTTGGATGATGATTTGAAATGGCAGTAATTGCAGAGGGCTGAGGGTGATTCCTCCGAGTAAGGTAATGGCTGTAGCTTTCCCTTGGGACAGAAAAGCTAGCAGTAGGCTAAACACCAGCAACAGCAATACATCTGACAAGGCACTTCCCGTCAGAATTGCATCGGGAATTCCTTTTTTTACTCCCCAACCAAGACTTTTTAACCGCAGCATTCCGGGAACAATTACTGCTGGAGATTCTGCGCCAATGATGCAGCCTAGCAGTAGCCCCGTCAAAAAATCAAACTGAAGTAGCCACATCGCAGCGACAGCAATAGAGATAGCCTCGCAAGCAGCAGGCAGAAAGCCTAATCGCAGCGCCACGGTTCCCTGTTGGGATAGCTTTTCGCGATCGAGTCCTAACCCCGCCTTCATCAAAATCACCATCACGGCTATGGTGCGAAGAGAATTCGCTGCGCCCAAAACCTCTGGGCTAATGACATTCCCCAGTTGCGGGCCTAATAAAATGCCCACCAGCACCATACCTACGAGTGCTGGAGCTTTCAGCCGTCGAGCAATCTGCCCGACAAAAAAGCCCATTAATAAAATCCAGATTATACTTTCTAACATCACGCCACCTTAAATTTGAATCGATGAAGGTGACTTGTAGGGGAAAGATCGATCGAGGCATCCGCACCATCCTACCCTTCCGCCACAAGTCGGAACAGTAGGAGCCATCAGCCTTTTAAACGTTATGAAGATTATTAATAACGAAGGGCGGTTTCGGCGAGCTCCATCGCCATCATTACTTTTATACCACTATTGAAGCTGATATTCCATTTCCGTGCCTCCCGGAATGCCTATCCTTGTTCATAAACTTCGACAGTTTGAATCCATCTTTTTGGGATGGAAACTAGCTCAGCTCCTGGAAGGATTGCTATAGCAATCCTTCCAGGAGTCGTACAAAAATTTAGGGGTAATGCCTTTCTTTGCCTACCCGGCATCATGGGGGCAACCACGAGGGGTTTGCCTCTAGGAATGAGAATTAAATAACTTAGAATTTTGATGGTTCTTGTGGGATGGGCGTCCCGCCCGTCCAGAAAGGGCGGGCTATAAGAGCCCAACCCACTTTCAAGAGTGTAAATTATTTAATTCGCGATCCCTACAAGAATTACACAAATGATGCGAGGATTGCTATAGGTAATTGAGAAGGGTGCAATATCTCAGTTATATTGGATTTTTACCCAAATTAAATAACCTTCTTTTTCCTAGCTTTTTATTAATTTATAAGTGCGATAGTTTGTCGAGTTTCGCTCGATCGCCTCGCAGCATCTGCCACCTTCAAAGCGTACAAACTACTGGCATTATTCACGTACAAAGGCGTACCGTTTGACAAATATTCCAACACCATATCGGTGTCTTTGGCAAACAAGCCGCGCCGCGTTCCTACTTTGAGGTTGCGCCGATTTTCTCCCTGAATAAATTGACCGGATTCAGGAGTGAAAACCAGCGTTCCTGCTTCACCGTAGATAGTAAAAATGTTTTCCGACTGCCAAAAAGTCTCTCCTTTTCCATAAACAGCTTCAGCGACAACGCCATTGGCAAAGCGCAACTGTGCGTTGCACAAACAAGCTTTGTAGAAATCCGGCTGACTGTCCCAAAATTGAGCTTGACAGTTAACGCTTGCCACTTCCCCGAACAAATCAGTAAATCGGTGCAGTCGCGAAATTGCACCAACTAACGGAAAGCCAAAGAGGGAATGTTGATAAGTCCACCGCTGCGGCGCTGGATGTTGAGGAGTAATAGTAATGTAGCGGGCGTAAAAAACTTTACCGATTAAGGGCAAAGATTCTTTGATTGAGGAGTGCAAACCGCCTAAGAGTTCGATGTGTTCGATGTGGAGGAGTTTTTGCTTTTGGGCTGCAAGTTCGATCGCCCTTTCTGCTTCAGATACGTCTAAAGATAGAGGATATTCCACCACAACGTGCTTGTCATTTTCGAGCGCGGCCAGGACGATCGCCCCGTGATCCCGGTTCACCGTACAGACAATCACCAAATCTAAATCGTCTCTTTCTACCAGCTTGCGCCAGGAAACCGCAGCTTCTGCCCCGAAGCCTTGACAAAAGGCTGCGGTTTTTTCCGGGGAGTGGCCCGCAACAGCTACCAAGTGCGATCGCCCATCAGCTTGAATTGTCTGGGCCCTCAACTTAGCGGCAAAACCAGTACCCACAATCCCCACGCGAATAGGAGAATTAACTGAAAAACCAAAGCGAGTATCAATATTAGTCATGGGATTTGAGATTTAAGATTTTAGATAGTTACAGACTTGCGGTGCAGGGGTTTAGGGGTTCTATGGCCCCGATTTTAACCTGTGGTTGTGGTGCGATTTATGGGATCGAGCCTTCAACACCCAAGTCTTGATGTCGATCTAACTATACATTTCACCGCCGGCAGGGACTTGCCTTGCAGCAAGTCTTGCTGAAACTCGATCGACACAGCGCATACCCACAACCCGGTTTTTGTGCTGTAGGGCTCAAAACAGGATTTTTCCTAGAAACCGGATTAATTCGCGCAAGTCTTGCGGCAACAGTATCACAAGGCTGAACCCAAGATAGGTATAAGTAATCAAGATGAAATTAGAAAAAGTTATAACTAATCCCATTCAAATGTTTTGTAAATAAGTGTGTCAACCTCCCTTATATCCCCTAATATCATAGAGGGAACGAACCTAATACCTAACCTCAAAGCTAATAGAGCCTTGAAGGTTGCATTAGGAAAAATTATCAATCTTGTTGAATTTTTGAGAGGATTTAGTGCATGGCAACTTATAAAGTTACCCTCATCAGCGAAGCCGAAGGAATTAACCAGACCATTGACGTTGATGACGATACTTACATTCTTGATGCTGCTGAAGAAGCAGGACTCGACCTCCCCTACTCTTGCCGCGCTGGAGCTTGCTCCACCTGCGCCGGCAAAATTACCAAAGGCGAAGTTGACCAATCCGACCAATCTTTCTTGGACGACGACCAAATCGAAGCTGGATTTGTCCTCACCTGCGTCGCCTATCCCAAGTCTGACTGTACGATCGAAACTCACAAAGAAGAAGAGCTCTACTAAGAAAGGACGCTCTGCGTGATACCCTAAGAAACCCGGTTGCTCGTTTCCAGAATTAAGAAGCTGAAATACGGCAATTATTTTAAGAAACCGGGTTTCGGTGTCTAACACTGCAACAAAGCCGCCAGCAGTCTCTCACTCCCATCTATGAATTCGTAGCTGTTTGAGCAGATAGCTGGCCCAATAATTTTAGATTTTAGATGGCCGATTTTAGATTAACTGTGAAACCAATCTAGAATCCAAAGTCTAAAATCTAAAAGTTTTACGGCTAATATTTAGTCTGGCGTGGCGCGAAATTTATTTGTGTAGTGGCGATTTAACTCGCCGACTCTTAGGCAGACTTCGATCGCCTATTCGCGCCAAAATGTAATGTTATCGCTAAGCGGGACAACTTGGGCGCCGGGAAAATAAAAGCCCAGAATTTGAGATCCATTCCAGCCCAAATTAGCCAAATTGTAAGAACCAGTCTGACTCATTCCCACGCCGTGTCCAAAACCGCCTCCGACAAAAGCATAACCATTGAGAGTTTTGTCTGGATTGTAAATTGGTTCTAGGTAAAAAAGCGTGCTAATCGGCGGGTAAAAAGCATTGCGAATCTCGTCTTTGTCGATATCAATCGGGCCCAAGTCAGTTTGAACCTTCATTTTCAAAACTCGACCTGCGGGCGACCTTTCTACCACTTCCACCTGAGTGACAGTTTTCAAATTAGCCATCGGGTGCTGTTTCTTCTGAAGATACTGTTTGAGAAATCCAGCAATCGCGGTCAAAGAAGCGGGTTCGCGCCACCGAAATGTGTCTTCTTTTTCCTCATTAAACCCTTTTTCCAAACTGATAAAGCGGCGGAAATTGTTTTCGTCAGACAAACTCTGCTTGGACAAATCCCACACCTTATTAGGGGAATCGACGATCGATCGCAAATATGGACGTTCCGCGCCCTGCCACACATCGTTAAAAGAGGCTGTCACGCCGCCGCTAGACGCGGAATAGAGCGCGTCTACTAGCTGATTTTCGTAAGTTAGCACCAAACCGCTCGTTTGGGCGATCGCCTTATCACTTTGCGGGTAAACCTCCGTCAAACCCTTATAAACTTGACAGTTAACATCAGCGCACAACTCATAATTATCCACAGCAAACCGGCGCAAATTTCTCAGGGCGTAGGTTCTCGCCAAAATAGTTTGAGCGACAATCGAAGCGTAAGGCGAAAAAGCCCCAATTTCGTGAGGAACAACACCCCGCAAATAAGTTTCCGTCAGCACTTCATTCACCAAAGTATAAGTGCCGTAAGCATTTTTTTGCAGGCGCAAATTCCCACCATAACGGCGAGTTTGTTGAATAGCTTTTTCTGGTTCAATAGCTGTCGCCTCTTGGGTAGTTTGTTCCAATACCTCAATCACATTTTTACCGGCCGTCACATCCAACTCATTGCGGTTGAAACGAAAGCCGTTTAAAACCCAAAAAGCCTGGGGTATTTGCTTCAAAACTTTGGAATCCAAAAAAGCTGTTGTGTTCCCTTGAGCTTGCAAACTTTGCAACAGCCAGCGCCGCACCAAAGGAGAGTTGTAAATATCTCTTTTTGCCCAAACTTGCCAGCGAAAAGGTTGAGCAATTTCTACCTCAATTCCCTGGGCGCGCCACTGATTAGCGCTGTCTTCCGCACTCTCGAAACTGCGGTGAGAACTTAGTACCACTCGTTCTTCTACTAAGGGCGTTTCCAGCGGTTTCGGGGCTATTTCTAACTTGACGCTAGCAGCAGTTTTGGTTTCTATGCCTTGAGGAGTTTTGTAACGCAAAGTTAAGCTGTCGCCCGGTAATGCTTTCAGCGTCAGTTTGTCGGTTGCTTTGGTGCCAAACCGCTGCACCACGCCGATTTTGATGGGTCTATTTTGGGGACTTTGGGCGTATCCCGCAGCGCTGAAAAGAGGTAACAGGCACAATGCGGTGAAAACAGTCCTAGAAATGCAGCTAAACCATTTGTAATTGGGAGTTGGAGGTGCTTGAGCGAACACGGTTATCTGTCTCGCGATAGTTGAAATTGGGGGATTTTTGATTGTAGGTTAGCACATTTAGCGACTGCTATAGGGGAATTGCGGAAGATAAGGTGGTTTGGTTGCCAGAATTCTGTTAAGCAGCTAGGCGCAAATAAACTTTACATCAAGCAATTTTGAGCTATTACCCACCCCACAATCTTATTACGGGTAATTCAATGAAAGCGAGTTTACCTACTTGCTTGCTGTTTCCAATATTGGTAGGCGGCATAGGCCAAGGTGACAGCGCCGGTGACAATAGCCGCTTCATCAACCTCAAATTGCGGGTGATGGAGGGGATAGTTCGGTTTGTCAGTCAGTCCCACTCCTAAGCGAAACATGGTTCCCGGTGCGTGTTCTAAGTACATCGAAAAATCTTCCGCGCCGAGGGATGGTTCTGGTAAAATCTGGACGCGCGATCGACCTAAAGCTTCTAAAGCCGCAGTTTCGACTAATTGCGTGAGTTTGGGGTCGTTTTGGACTCCGGGCACGCCGCGCTTGTAGGTGAGTTCGTACTTAGCGCCGTAAGTCGCGCAAACGCTGGAAACAATTTGTTCGATCCAAGCCGGCAGTTTTTCGTGGGTTTCTGGATGCAGCGATCGCACGGTTCCCAGCAATTTTACTCGATCGGCAATCACGTTCGGCGCTCGTCCGCCGTTAATTTGCCCGATCGTCAAAACCAGTGGCCTCAAAGGATTTTGCGTGCGGCTAATTGCCTGCTGCAAAGTGGTAATTATCTGAGAAGCAATCCAAATTGCGTCGATCGCCTCGTGGGGACGCGCACCGTGGCCGGATTCGCCCATCACAATCAATTCTAGGTCATCTGCCGCCGCCGTCAGGGCCCCGTGGCGGATACCGACGCAACCGCCGGGAATCGTCGGAAAAACGTGCACTCCGAGGATGCCGTCAACATCTTGCATCGCCCCGTCTTTAATCATCCATTGAGCACCTTGGGCAATCTCTTCCGCCGGCTGAAACAAGAAGCGGACGTTACCGGGCAATTTTTCCTCTAGCTGAGACAATATCATTGCTGCGCCCAAACCGACGGTGGTGTGGATGTCGTGGCCGCAGGCGTGCATGACTCCCTCGTTGCGGGAGGCAAATTCTAAGTTAGTGCGTTCTTGAATCGGCAAAGCGTCCATATCGGTGCGAATTGCCAGCCACCGGGACTCGCTGCTGTTGCCTTTGAGTTCGCCGAGCACTCCTGTTTTGCCGATTCCTTCGATCGCGCGGACTCCGCTGGATGCGAGAACTCCGGCTACGTAGGCGGCGGTTTGATATTCTTGGCCGCTGAGTTCGGGGTGGGAGTGGATGTGGCGGCGTATTTCGATTAAGCGGGGTGCTAGGGTGGCGGCTAATTCTTGGATGCGGGGAAGCATGAATTTTGTTGGGGAGTGCGGTACAAGTTGTAGTCAACTAGGTTAACGCATATGTTTGGGGGTGAACAGGGTTATAAGGGGCTAAAGTGCGATCGGGCTTTTGGATGGCAATGCTATTTCGTTTGTGAATAGGATTTTTTTTTAACCGCAGAGGGCGCAGAGGACGCAGAGAATAGAGAGGAAAGAGAGTTAGGTTGAAACCAGGAATAAACGTCTATATTCTAGGTTCAAAGGCTGATTTTTAGTTAATAATATGATGTCCGGTCGAGCAACCGCGATTTTTGTAGGGGCGGGTTCACCAACAATACCTGTTAATAATTTACTATCTCAAAAACCCGCCCCGACCGGGATATTAGGGTCGATGGATCGGACATGAGATAATTTCTGGTTGTGATATCATCAAATAGTAATTTTATCAAAATTATGACCTATGATTAGCTTGGGATTCTGGAATATAATTATTATAATTACCGTCGCTTTTTTCCTTAAATTTAATTGGCGATTAGATAGCGAAAAAACTGCATGGCAAGGTTCTTTGTTTTTCAAACATCCTTCGAGCCAAAGGTTGACTCAGTTTTTTCGTCAACCTATCGTTAACTTTATTTTGCAAGCAGTTATTGTATTAGTTCTCACCCGATTTCTCTGTTATACCGGTTGGTTGGTTTACAATCTGACTACTAGGCCCGATCCGCCTTACTGGGATTTTAAGTGGTTTTATGTGGCGAGTAGATTAGCCCATCAGCATTTGAGTCCCTTTAATGTGGAGGTGTTTAACAGCGGTTTCTGTAGCATCACAAAAGTGTGTGGGTTTATTCCTTCTTTTGTTTATCCACCTAATATCATTCCTCCGCTGTGGTTTTTGGGCTATTTCCCGATGAAGACTGCATTCACAATCTGGATTTGGCTGCATCTTATTGCCACAGGTTTTGTTTTATGGGGAGCGAATATTTTGTTGGAGTCCCACTCACGAGCTTTTAGGACTATTTGTAGTATATCAGTTGCATTCCTCTACGGTTTTGTCTTCGATCTTCAAGTTGGCAATGTGGCAACTTTTATTGCGGTTCTGCTGTTATGGATGTTTATTTATGCTAGAAATGATCGGGATATAATTGCAGGACTTTTCTTAGGAATTGCCCTTTTTAAACCAACTTTAGTTATATTGTTTCTTCCTTATTTTTTAATCAAAAGACGGTTTCAGCTAGTTTTTATATCTATAGTCACGGTAACTGTTTTGGCAGTTATAGGTCTAGCTGTAACGGGCAATTCTTTAACAGGATTTATACAGGATGCGACTCGTGGATTTCCACTCTGGCTCAACGATCCATCGAATAATGCTTATATTTCTATGAGTCGCCTTGATTTAAGGGTTATGGGGCCGAGATTTTTCCCCGATAGTCCCTTCGTGGCGAAGCTATTTTCTGACTTGATTGTTCTGGTGCTAGTTGGTTTAGTGTGTTGGTATTTTTACAAAAAACAATCTCGCAATGCTTGGTCAAAAAAGGTTGACTTATCTGAAATGGTGCTAATTTCTACTTTGAGTATTGCTATCAACTATTCTCAGCCCACCAGTTCTGTGATGTTAGCACCGGCGGTGGTTTTTTTGCTGAATGA
Organism: Microcoleus sp. AT8-A3; assembly: GCF_036705675.1. Classification (NCBI taxonomy): domain Bacteria; kingdom Bacillati; phylum Cyanobacteriota; class Cyanophyceae; order Oscillatoriales; family Microcoleaceae; genus Microcoleus; species Microcoleus sp. AT8-A3. Next base: position 65,053 of record NZ_JAUBVD010000029.1, on the reverse strand, counting down.
TTTATGTTTTCAGATTAAAAATTGTGCCTTCTCTAGGCAAAGAATGTCGGTTTGGTTATTGGGCGTTGGCTGTGTCATGGTGCAAACCGCAGTGATTCATGGCGGGCTGTTGGTGTTTCTAGGAAAGCGGTGGAACTGGAAGGGGGGGGAATTGCCTTATTTGTTTAAAGTAACTATTTTTTCACTACCGAGTTATGCGATTTTAGGTCTTACGTTAAGTGTTTTAGTCTTAGCAATTACCTCTCTTCGTCAAAAACAGGTTCCTGAATTTGACCTACAGAACTGAAGCAGGAAGTAGACATTTCTCTCTTCTCTTCCTCTGTGCTCTCTGCGTCCTCTGCGGTTAAATCATCCAGAGTCGCTGTCGATTTTCTGTTGCTGCGATCGATCGTCGCTTTGAATTCTCCCCTCAGATTTAGCCTCATCTACTGCTTCTTGAATTAATGTCAACACCATATTCGAGACCGGCCGATAATGCGATTTGGCTAACCGCTCTAGGTCTGCTTTAAGTTCTTCTGGAAGATATACAACTATTCTGGGGAGTTTTGCTGGCAAGGCTGTTATTTGTGCTTTTACTGCCCTATTGTACCTTACCGCGTCACCGTCCAAAACAAAGTACACGGCAGGACACGCAGGCAGTTGAGAGCGATCGCCCGCAGTGGTAGTTGGTAGTTTAATCGTCTTTGGATTCATTAAACTTGCCTTCCTTCTGCGCTCTTTCGAGTCCTTCTTCCACCAAAAGTAATGCCATTTGGGAAATCGAACGACGCTCAATACTCGCCAGTTTTTCTAACTTCTCCTTGATTTCGGGTGGCGGGTAAAAGGCAACTCTAGGAGATTTTGCAGGACTCACATTGTTTGGGGGTAGCGTGTTCACGATGTCATTTTAGCTGACTGCAAATTTTTTAGAAAAACTTTAATCCAAGGTAGCACACCACAATCTAGTTTAGGCTAAAGTAATCTAAACACCCAAAAACCAAACCCCACTCCAACACAAAATCAACGGCCCGACAGGTTGGCAGTTGAGAATGACTCATCAGCGTAGACATCAAAGGTTAATTGCTGCTGGGTTCATCTTCTGTAGTCTTTTTAGCCAAGTAAGCATCTACAGCTTCAGAGACAATCCGACTTACCAGATTGCTGACTGTCCGGTCTTCTTTCTTGGCCCAATCTTCCAAGACGTTGTAGGCGTTTGGAGGAACGTAGCTGGTGACTCGTTTTAGGTTTTTTGCTGGCAAGTTAGGCAACTGGGAATTTACTTCATAGATCGATCGTACTTTCTTTGTACGCCTCTTTGGTGTCGCCCCTTCAGGTGTTTGACTCATCCCGTTTCGCCTGGGCTTGCTCTTGCTCTTGACACCAGTTTTCTATTAGTTGACCTCCGACGCTGCTCATATCCCTTTCCGCACGAACGCACAAGGCTTTGAACCTGATCTTCAATGCCTTGGGAATTACAAGTTTGATGGTGTCTTCTTCGCCTCCAACCCTTGTTTGGTTAAGAGATGGCTGGAAGTGTTCAATCAAGGCTTTTTCAATAGCTACCAGCAGACTAGCATCGCTGCATTCGAGCCAAGCAATCCGAATATTACCGCTCATTACCTTTAGCTGATACCAGCGATGATGTGCTAGCCAACGCTGTTGAAGGTTCCTAGTCCTGCCAATATACAAAACCGCGTCACCGTCTAAAACGAAGTATACGGCAGGACAGGCTGGAAGTTGAGAGCGATCGGCCAATGGCAGTGAGGGTAGAGTTAGTGGCTTAATCGTATTTGGATTCATGAACCTCCATTCCTGCTGCGCTCTAATGTGTTAATTATGTCATTTTAAGCCATCGGGATTGTCCTCCTCGTAAACCATTAAGTCCCCAGGCTGACAGTTCAGTGCTCTGCACAAAGCGCTGAGAGTGGCTTCGTCAATTCTCGTGAGTCGGCGGCGGGTTTTGAGTCTAGAAAAGGAAGTTGGGTGCATTCCAATTAAAGCAGCCAACTCTTTATTGCTGATATTACGCTCGGCCATCACAACTGCCAATTTCCAACGGATCACTACTGACTCTCAACTGCTAGCCATGATATTGCAAGCTGATGTTAGCATTCCGTAACCTTCACTACCCGCTAATTAACCGCTGCGGTTAATTATTTATCTGGAACAGTTGACTAATTGCAGAAAATGAACTAGACTCAGGATGTACAAACGGAAAAGCGATCGCCCCTGGCCTGGAAAACTTGAGGGCGATCGCAATTCCACTATTCGTGTAATTCAAAGTCTATGATATCACAGCCAAAGTCAGTTCCCGAACTACTCCGGGAAGAAATTCCTGACGTACCTCAAGGTAAGCAACCGATTCGTTTGCTGTTGTGTGGCGTTCCCAAAGCGGTAAACAGCATCGTTAATCTGTTGCACGTTTTAGGTTTTGCAGAAGTTGGGGAATGGAGCCCGCCTCTACCATCGCCGATAGCGGGTGAGGTGATTCGGATTTTAACCCGTTACTGGAAAGAGTAATTGTTGAGGGCGATCGCACTTTTTTTGTGAAGTGCGATCGTCCCTTAACTCACTTCCAAAAGTTGCCTCAAAAATTCAATAAAATTTGCCAAAGCAGGAACCTGCTGTTGCGTCTGTTCGCTCACCCAATTATTATCAGCAATACTTGTTGTATTAGTCTTCCCAGGTTTGAGAACGCTGACAACAGTAGCAACTAAAGCTTTTTCGGGATCGAAATTTTTCCATTTTAAAGATTTTCTCTCTGACTCAGAAAACTCATTTAGATAAGAACTAGCTTTCTCCATGTACGCGGGATAAGCTATCTGTCCGCACTCACAGAGCAAAGTATCCAACACACCGGGCGAAGCGTTATCTGGCAAAACATAGACTCCTGTACGCGGGCTATTAGTATTTACAACACCAGGGCGAGCGGGAAAATTAGGAAAATAACTTCGGAATTTGTTAGCATATGGTTCGGCTATGCGATCGGGAGTTGATTTGTCGCAATCGGCAACTATCCCGAAGGCTGCCAAGTTTGTCTGATACTCATAATTTGTGAATAAAATGTCATCCAAATTAGTCACAAGATTGCTTCCTTCACCTGCATAAATTGCTACAGAGATAGTATCATTAAACAGAATAGAAGGCATATCAAGACGTTTGTACAAGTTTCCTTTCTTGGGATAAACGGGAATAAACTTGCGCCAGAAGGGGTCTAACTGAGACTCTAATCCTTTCAACTCTTCCCGCAAATCTTTGAAATTCAAAAGCTTGAGAACCTTGCCTGTAAAGGCCTGATCGTGTGGCCCTTCTACTCCAATAATGGCGTATTTCACACGCGCACCTCCTGACCCAAATCCTCCCGCAATCTTTGCAATCTTTCCCGTTCAATTCTAACTGCTTTAGTTTGTGACTCGTGTTTCTCTAAACGATAAAGAACTAAGTCCGTCTCCGTATCGCTAGCATCCAACATCGCATCAACTGTTTCTAAACTGTGAGTAGTTGCAAATAACTGAACATTCATTTGCTTGCACCACTGCACAATCCACGCAAATGAACTGCGAAGTGCTTCAGTATGAATTGCTGTTTCTATCTCATCAATTAGCAAAACTCCACCTCTGACTTTTGTCAGGGTTAGAGCAATAAATAGCAAGCGACGTACTCCATCACCAAAAGAACTTAATGGTGAAATTCCCACTTGTTTGTGGTCAATATAGAGACTGCTACGATTGCCGCCATGCGAGAGAATCACTAAATCAATAATTCCTGAATCCATCACTTGCAATAGCTTAATCACTTCCGGCTTAAAACGCTGAAAAATAGCTTCTGACAGCAAGCCAACTTGTGACTGTTCTATGCGGTGAGAAAAAGGTGTCACAGTATCAACTGACAGCATTGCATCTGAGCGAATTCGCCGATTAGTTAAACGCTCATTTTCCCAAATTTCAAAAAATTCAGATAATTCATTTGGTGAATCCGATATAATAGCTTTTAGCTCTATTTCTGCACCTCGCAGAGTATTATCAAATCCAAGATCGTCTGAGGATTGACTTTCGTCATCTTCCGATAATTCCACTCCCTCAATTTCTTGGTAAATTGCCCTCGACTCTCTCACTAAAAACTTACCATTACCAGAAACACGAGTTTCCATTGGGTAAAAATCCAATTGTTCTTCTTCTTTATTTTGAGGAAACAGCCATTGTAGTGCCTCCAGTCTTGGCTTGCGAGAATATTTGATTTCTCGCCGCCACGATGTGTTCAGCCATTCCAGGGGATCTAAGGGGCGACAATAGGTTGATATCGCCTCTAAAACACTGGTTTTACCTGAGTTATTTCCACCAACCAATATGTTGATTTGACCCAAGTCCTGCAAGGTTAAATCTCGCAGGCCTCGGAACCGATGAATGGTTAAATTGTCAAGGTGTTTCATAATTATGATTTAGGCATTTCAACTGAGATGCTTCGTTTCTCTCAGCATGACACATCGGCTTTGCCTAAGTCCCGATCGCCTTATGACTTGGGCGTATAAGTCGATCGCACTTGCAACTCCTTCAACTGCTTCTCATCCACACCAGACGGCGCATTTGTCAGCAAACAACCCGCCTGCTGCCTCTTCGGAAACGCAATCACATCTATTCAGTGTAATGATACTTACAAGCCGCGATCGCAATTTCTTGATCTGTAACTTGGTAAACTAAACGATGTTCGTTATCAATGCGCCTAGACCAAAAACCACTTAACTCGTATTTCAGAGGTTCAGGTTTTCCCAATCCTTCAAACGGTGAGCGGTCTATATCTTTAATCAATTCTACAATTTTGCGATAAATCTTTTTGTCTAATTTTGCCCATTCATTAAAATCTGCAAAAGCAGAAGATTCAAAAACAATTCTTCTGCTCATTGCAAATTCTGTAAGTTAACTTCAACTAAATTTTGCCGCTCGTTAACATTTTCAATAGCTTTTAAAAGTCTATTTTTGTTGACTTCGGATTTCAAAAGATATTCTGTTTCATCACACTCAGAAACAATTATTTCAATCTCTTTATCTCCAAAAGTCGCCTTGATTTGTTCTAAAAAATGATGATTGATTTCGCTGGCTTTTAAACGATAAACTGTTGACATCGTTTTTACCTATTTTCGATTATGCTAATTATAGCGTTTTTAGTCTAAAGACCTGGAATGTAACTCTAGCATACAGTATCAGCCAAAGTTTTGACTCAATGACAGTCCTGGACGCAGAATCGTGTCTGTCATGCTGAACAAAACGCAGTCTAGTGAAGCTTCGCTTCTCTCAGCATGACACATCGGCTTTGCCTAAGTCCCGATCGCCCTTATGACTTCGGCGTATAAGTCGATCGCACTTGCAACTCCTTCAACTGCTTCTCATCAACCCCAGCCGGCGCATTCGTCAGCAAACAACCCGCCTGCTGCGTCTTCGGAAACGCAATCACATCCCGAATCGATTCCTCACCAGCCAACAGCATCACCAACCGATCCAAACCGTAAGCAATGCCTCCGTGGGGCGGAGTTCCATACTCAAACGCATCCAACAAAAAGCCAAACTTATTGTAAGCTTCCTCAGTCGATAAGCCGATCGCCTCAAACACCTTTTCCTGAACTTCCCGCTGATAAATCCGCAGGGAACCGCCGCCGATTTCTGTACCGTTTAACACCAAATCGTAAGCTTGAGCTCTCGCAGTTTTCAAATCATTAATATCGTCAGGATGCGGCGCAGTAAACGGGTGATGCAATGCTTCCAAACGCTTCTCATCAGCGTTCCATTCAAACATCGGGAAATCTGTCACCCACAGCAGATTCATCTTATCTTTGTCAATCAATCCCAATTCGTTACCCACGAACAAACGCAATCTATCCAAAGTCTTATTGACAGTTGTCACATCAGCCGCAGCAAATAACAACAAATGACCTGGTTGCGCGCCCGTGCGATCGAGCAATTGCTGTTTTTGTGCTTCCGTCAAATTATCCTTAATTGCGCCGATCGTATCAATTTCGCCATTATCCCGCACCCGGATGTAAGCCAATCCCTTCGCACCCGCTTCGCTGGCTTCCTTAAACAAATCGCCTTTCGGGCCCGGTTTAATCCGCACGTTAGAAATCGCATCATTCCCGCCCGGAATCGGCAAAACTTTCACAATTCCGCCCGCAGCAACCGCCCCGGAAAATACCTTAAATCCCGAATCTTTCATCAAATCGGAAACATCGACTAATTCCATACCGAAGCGAGTATCCGGTTTATCGCTACCGTAGCGATCCATTGCTTCAGCGTAAGTCAAGCGCGGGAAAGGACGAGGCAATTCTACCCCTTTGACACTTTGGAAAATATGGCAGACTAAACCTTCGTTTAATTCGATAACTTCTTCTAAAGACATGAAACTCATTTCCATGTCTAATTGTGTGAATTCCGGCTGTCTGTCGGCGCGCAAATCTTCATCGCGGAAACAGCGGGCAATTTGATAATATCTGTCCAAACCCGAAACCATTAACAATTGTTTGAACAACTGCGGCGACTGCGGCAAAGCGTACCATTCGCCCAAATTGACGCGGCTGGGCACTAAATAATCTCTCGCACCTTCAGGAGTCGATCGCGTTAAAATTGGTGTTTCAACTTCAATAAAACCTCCCACATCTTCCAGGTGGCGGCGCATCGCTTTGACTACTTGGTGGCGAAGCTGCAAATTGCTACTCATGCGAGCGCGCCGCAAGTCCAAATAGCGATATTTCAGACGCAAATCTTCCCGCACGCTTTCGGTATCCGCCGTCGCCACCTGAAAGGGTAACTGTTTGCGAACCGCATTCAACAACTCAATTTCGTCAGCATAAATTTCCACCTCACCCGTAGGCAATTTCGGGTTGAGGGAATCTTCGGGGCGGCTGCTGACTCTACCCGTAATTTTAAGCACGTATTCGCTGCGTAAAGCCTCAGCCCCGTGATAGGAATCGGGGGTGCGTTCAGGATCGCTAACAATTTGCACAATACCCGATCGATCGCGCACATCCAGAAAAATCACCCCGCCATGATCGCGGCGGCGATCCACCCAGCCGTAAAGGGTGACAGTCTCTCCGATGTGTTCGCTTCGCAGTTCGCCGCAGTAGTAACTTCTCATGGTTGGGGGTTATGGACTAAAAATAATGCTTTTTGATTATAGCGCTTAGTGTCAAAACCTTTTATGAACAGCCAAGATGCCTGTTCCACAAGAAAATTCAATCTTTGTGGAACAGGCATCTTGCCTGTTCTTTAAAATGGTCTCATATCTGAGTTTAATCCTTCTTGTCAAAAAACACCGTCAGCGAGTTCCATGCAGACTTAGCCGCATCCGTCAAGCGAGTGCCGATCGACTCAATTTGCTTCACAATAAGGTGCCAATTCTTTTCAGCTTCCGTGTGAATGTGGTCAACAGCTTGTTCGATGCGATCGCGTTCGATCAATTTATTTTGTTCCACCGCTTCTCGCGCTTGTCGCACTGCTTTCAAATAAGCTTCGCGACTGACAACACCTGCATCTTGCACCTGCGCTTGCGCCCGCGTTTTAATCGCATCTACCACCAGCCAATTTTTCTCAGTTTCTTGTTTAATCAGCTTGACTGCTTCTGTGAATCTCTCGTGGGCGAGATCCTTATTTTCTTCGATCGCCCCGGAGGCCTTATTCACAGCTTTTAAATAAGCTTCGCGGGTGAGTTCGCCCGCTGCTTGCACTTCGGCGGTGGCGCGTTTTTTAATTGCTTCAAACAGCGCCGCAGTTTCTGCGATCGCCTCATCAGTCGCGTCGGGCATCTCTTTTTTGACGAGCTCCGTCGTTTCGAGAGTTGCCTCTAAAACTGGTTCCTCAGTTACTTTTGGATCTGTCATATCAATCTTCTCCTTTGGTAGCAAACATTTTGCACAAAACTAACAGTCCCCGGACGCAGACTTTGTATGTGTAGCGCCCGATTGAATTGTGGTTTTTTATACAGACTTTGTACGTTTAGCGCCAGAAGTAATTCTGGCATTTAATAAGAACTAGGCAATTCTTGTTCCAGCTCGCTCAACTTTTGTATCCGCGCTTACCTAGTTGGAATGACCTCAGTTCTATTACATTATATCTACCAAAGTTTCTCTTGTCTGTAGGATACCGCCAACTTGCAGGTACGGTTTAGCGCACTTAGGATCGCGAATTAAATAACTTACAATTTTAATTGTTATTGTGGGATGGCCTCTTATAGCCCGTCCACTCATGACGGGCTATAAGAGCCCATCCCACTTTCAAGAGTGGAAGTTATTTAATTCTCATTCCTTAAATTTATGATAAGTCTCTCTACCTAAAACAACACACACCAATCAACTTGGTTTCTCAACCCAATAAAACGGGCAAATTTTATAATTTCAATTTGCCAACTGCAAATCTTCGCGATCGTCGGTATATAACAAATGGTGACATCTTTGAGCGTGCAGTAAAGATTGAGGAAATTCGTACTGAGATAAGAGGATATCTTCCAGCGCAACTTTCATTTGATTGGCACAGATATGTGGTGGCATTTTGCCCATTCCCGTACCCATGCCGGGAATAGCGATAGTTTCAATTATATGTTTGACAGGAGTTCCATCTGCGACTGAGCCAAATTTTACGAGAGTCAAAATAGCGCGGGTTGCTAGATAAACATTTACTGTTTCTCTTAAAACTGTGGGAACGCGCATAATTGGGGCAGCTATTAAATAGGGAATTTCTGCATGATCCGTGTCTACAATTTCTGCCATGCCTACTAAGAGTTCGCCGTGATGTCGAGATTGAATTATTTTTTGCAAGCGTTCAAGAACCTGCCCTCCAAAATATTCCGAAATTTCTAACTCTAAGCCGTCGTCCATGAAACCAAAACTATTCCCCGGACTAACAATAGCATCGCATTTCACATCAAATATTGAACCGTGATGTATCTTTACATTTTCCATACTGCCGCAAGTGCTTTCCCAGGCTCTAACTAAACTATCGTCTAAGGCAGCCAGCACAATTTGCATAAATACTCTCTCTTAATTTTAATGGCGAACAGCCAGAACGATCGCCAATTTAATCCTACAATACTTTACATAAGTCCGCTGAATCTAAAATTCATCTCAATTTCAACTAGCAAATGTTCAATAGCTACGAAATTTTTTGCTCGCACACACCCTTAACCTAATACAGAGAGAGCTTTTAACGCGGTTGTCACCCTCTCAGTTTTAGGTGTGATGAGCTGTACTGCATCGTGTTTTCTGGCCCAGGGGCTAAAGTCTGCAAGCTGTTTCCCGATCTTGTTTTCAGTTTACTCTTTCTCGGTTGAACTCACGTTTAATAAATACTGCTTATGACGCTCCGATATCGGTGTTCTCAAAAGAAAGGTTGAGGATTGAAACAGCGTTTGGTGCGTTTATGCTCGTACATCAGTTTATCAGCCTTTGCCAGCAATTGTTCTAATAAAACTTCATTATTTAAATCCCCAAACTGCACACCAAGACTTATTGATATATAAGCTCGCTCTGACTGTTGATTAAAGCGATCTATATTGTCTTGCAGCCGAGCATGAAAATTAGTAGATGAATCACCAGAAAAGTTAGGAATAAATAAAGCAAATTCATCTCCTCCCAGTCGAGCAACAATATCCGCCTCACGAAAGGTTTGTTTCAATATTTGAGCTGCGTCCACGATTACTCGGTCTCCCATTTCGTGTCCTAAAGTGTCGTTAATTTTTTTCAAACCATCTAAGTCAGCGAACAAAATAAAATAAGATGTTTGCGTGCGCCTCGCAATTTTTAGTTGTTGCTCTGCTAGTAAAAAAAAGCCCCGTCGGTTATATAATCCCGTTAATTCATCGGTCACGGATAGCTGTCTTACTTCTGCTTCTGCCCTCAGACGTTCTTGGATTTCATGTTCTAAACGTTGATTTTGTTCTAGCAGTTGTTGGCGTTGCTGTTGGATGAGTAATTGATTTTTTACTCGCATCAGCACTTCCTGTTCTTGAAAGGGTTTGGTAATATAGTCTACGCCACCGAGTTCAAAGGCTCGTACCTTGTTTTCTAGTCGTTCGAGGGCACTGATAAAAATAACCGGTATCTGAGCACTCGCTTCCGATGCTTTTAACTTTTGGCAGACTTCGTACCCATTCATCTCCGGCATATTGATGTCAAGTAAAATTAGACTCGGTGGGTCGCGATGAACACCTTGGAGTGCCATTCTGCCGTTGAGGGCTTTACGGACAATATAGCCCTGTGACTCTAGAATTTTGGCTAACAAGCGTAGATTGTCTGGGGTATCATCCACGATGAGAATATTCATTTGGGCTACAAGTTTGAATAAAGCTGTCATGTTCTTCTTCCTAAATCTGGGTGAGAGTTGCGATCGCTTCAAGCTGAAAGTTATCTACCAGAGATGTCATCGCCGCGATGAAATCTTGTTTCTCCTTGGGAATTTGAGCGATAAGTTCATAAAGCTTATTATCACTAAGATCGAGTGCTGCTTCATGAACTTCTGCAATCCACTTGGGGGGCATGGTTTTCAAGTCTGGAGTCAATATCTTTGGTGGCGAAGCTGATGAGTCTGACTGAACTTTTTCGGCGTAGCAGTAGCGGACGCCCAAGTGATGAGCTATCTTGTCGAAAAGTGTGTCTTCAGTAAACGGCTTGGCAATGTAGTCATCGCAACCGACTTCCAGGCTGGCGGTGCGATCATCCTCAAAAGCATAGGCAGTGAGGGCAATTATGCGTGTAATTTGTCTTCTGTCCTGTGACATTTGCCCTGAGTTATCTGCTGATGACTCATGACTCATGACTAATGACTGTTGTGCTCGAATCTGTCTCGTCGCTTCATAACCATCCATGACAGGCATTTGAATGTCCATCAAAATCAAGTCAGGGTGCCATGTTTGCCAACGATCGATCGCCTCTACCCCATTTTCCACCGCACACACATCAAACCCAACTGACTCCAGCAGCGTCACCAGCAGTTGCCGATTTTCTAGAACATCTTCTACTACTAGAATTCGGTAGATAGGTTGCCCAGGTTCGATCCCGATAATCCGATCGCTAATTTCAGGTTCATCTAAATCAACCGACTCTGGTAGTTCCAAAACGACTTGGCAGGTAAAAGTCGAGCCTCGATTCAGGGTGCTTCGCACGGTGATATCCCCTCCCATCAGACGCGCAAACTCACGACTGATAGACAGTCCTAAACCTGTTCCTCGATCGTGGCAACCGCGATTGGTTTGCATGAAAGCCTCAAAAATTGATTCTAAATCTGAGGGAGAAATGCCAGGCCCGGTATCCTCAACTTCGAGACACAAGGTAATAGTTGGTTTAATATCGGGTGGATTAGTGGCGCGATCGCAATTTGTACCGGATGGCATATCATCTAATGAAAAAGCTCGTCCACGTAGGGCTATGCTTCCTGTTGTTGTAAATTTGAGCGCGTTCCCCAGCAGATTAATCAAGATTTGGCGAAGTTTTGCTTGATCGCCACACACATAACGGGGGACAGTAGCATCCCACTCGCTGCTCAGATGTAACCCTTTCTCAGGCGCTTTGATGGTAAACATCTCGTTAATAGAACCTAGCAGTCGATGCAGATTAAAACAGCTTTTACTCAGTACCAATTGCCCTGCTTCAATCCTAGACATTTGCAAAACATCGTCGATCAATGTCAGCAAGTGTTCTCCACTACGGGTAATGATCCCTAAATGCTCTTGAAATTCTTCTGGGATATAGGGGCTGCGGTTCATAAGCTGGGTAAATCCCAGAATCGCGTTGAGTGGCGTTCTGAGCTCGTGGCTCATGTTGGCAAGGAACTGGCTTTTGGCACGGTTGGCTATAGCGGCCCTTTCAGCAGCGTGTTCTAGGGCTGCTTGCGAAAATTCTAACACCGCCAGCATGAGGATATGTCTCATTTCGGCAGCAGCTTCTAACTCTGCAATCTGCCACGGATAAGACATCTGGCGCACTGTCTCTTGCCACCGTTCAAAGGATCTGCGGGGACACAGGTGCATTTTTCCAATTTCGTCGATCGACACAGCATCCTGTGGATTACCTGCCCAGTTTATGGTTTGAATTTGTTCGGGTCGGAACCAAAGGATATGATATGACTTTTGTTTGGCATAGCATAGGAAGATTGAGATTGCTAAAACACCGCTAGCTCGCTCTTTGAATTGCTTGGCTTGGGGATACAACTGAGACAAAGAAGCTGTTGCAAACACTCGTTCTTTGTTCTGTTGCAGCAACCACTGCACGAGTTCGTCTACCTCAGCTTCCGATGGTGTTTCACCCACCAATGTCAGACGACCATCGAGCAGAATTGCAGCTCCCTGAGCATGAACTAAATCTAGCAATTGAGAAGCATTTTCGGTCAATACCTGTTCGATAAAATTAGAATCCCGCCGGAATGCCTGCTGAAGTTTATCCTGAATAGTTTTCGCCTGCGATCGGTAAACGTTCAATTCTCGCTCTTGCTGATGCACCAGTTCGATCGAGGCAAATTGTCCTAAAAATTCACAGCTTTTGCGAGTTTCGTAATCTACCAATCGCGGGCTGTAATGGTGACAGGCAATTAATCCCCAGAGACGCCGATCGTCAATTAACGAAATCGTCAGTGTCCCAGCCACTCCCATATTCTGCAAATATTCAATGTGGTAGGGAGATACTCCCCTTAACACACAAGCACTTAGATCCTGGGGTGTATTGGTTAGGGGATGGTTGGTGGGAATTAGGTGGGCCGGGGTGTAATTGATATTGGGAATTTGGCGCACCCAATTGCTGTAAAACAATTTGCGGGCGGGTACGGGAATATCGATCGCCGGGTAATGCAATCCCAAGTAGCTTTCTAGATAGCTTTCTTTCTCTTCAGCAATCACCACCCCATGCTCATCGGCTTCAAACCGATAAATCATAACGCGATCGAACCCTGTCATGGCTTTTACTTCTCTAGCAATGGTTTGAGCTAAATCAGAAAGACCGAGCGCAGTGCGAAAGTTGAGGATAACTGTTTGCAGACGCTGATAAAAATCCATTGCATGATTATTTTCAATAGTCAATTGGGGCTCTAGTTCCAGAATCAACTCATCGGGTCGCTGATGCACTGTGCTTCTAAAACTTTGAATTTTTCCGTCTTTTAGAGGTATTTTCAGATTAAAACTATTATGAATCTTGAGCTTTTCTTGATTGAGATACCTGACCATTTCTTGTACTTGCTCGTGACCAAATAGCCATGGCAATGGCTGACCTAGCAATTCTGCGACAGCAATGCCAAAAAACACTTCTACATTGTCACTTACTTGTAAAATATTGAGCGTTTTTTCTTGCAACAATAAAAGTATTCCGTGGGGCTGAATATGACCGGGAGCATATACTGATTCTTCACTGCAGTCCTCTAAATTTGTTAAATCTAAAGGAGTAATTTCCGAAATCTTTGGTACTTTATGAGGCATTTTAGAGCAGTAGTTATCAATAAAAATCAAGGATGTTTTTTGGAAAACTTTACCAACAATCAAATTGAATTATTGTTGGCTGTGCCTAATTTCCTAAGCTGTTCGGCATTTAAAGGACTTGCGTAAGGTGCGTCAGCATCTAAGGTTTTCCGTTTCAGCGTAAGGGTTCGCGAATGACGCACCCTACTAGCCTCGTTACTGGTTAAATGCTCCACAGCTTAGTCCTAATCAAACGTTTAACTGCACAACAGCTTATAAATCCAATGGAGGAATTCCACTTGGGAAATTACCTTGAATTAGATTAAGGATTTTCTCAAATTGATACTGGTGGGCGAGTTCCGTCAGATGAGTACCGAATTGAGCCAGGTCTGATGAAAGTTCAGCTACCAGTTCAACGATCGCAAAATCATCCCCACATAAAGCAGCATCTTCCAGCTCAACCACCCATTCTTTTGGTAATGTCGCCAGAAGCATTGGATCGAAGGAATCTGAAACGGAAGAGGCAACAGAACAGAGGTTAGAAGGAAAACAATCTGTTCCCCGTTCCCCCTTTTCTGTTTCCTCTTCCTCATATACATACTCTAACCCCAGGTATTCGGCCATCTTGAGAAATAGGGTCTGTTCCCGGAAGGGCTTGCTGATGTAGTCGTTGCAGCCAGCAGCCAAGGCTAGGGCGCGATCGCTCTGGGAAGCTTGGGCCGTAAGTGCAATAATGATACTGTTCTGTCCGTCTTCCATTGCCCGAATTTGCTTCGTAGCCTCGTATCCATCTAACACGGGCATCCGAATGTCCATCCAGGTTAGGTCGGGTTGCCATTGTTGCCAAATCTGCACAGCTTGCTGTCCGTTGGTAGCTTCTTTTACCTCTAATCCTAATTGTGTCAGTAATCTGACCATTAGCAAGCGATTTTCTGCTTGATCGTCAACCACCAAAATGCGACGATCCCGTTCACTGGGAGCCAGCCCAATCACGAGGCGATTATTCTCTTCCGGTGTAACATTAACTCCACTGATGGGGCTGACGGGAAGGGTAAAGGTGAAGGTACTCCCCTCTCCCAGAGTGCTGCTGACAGAAATTTTTCCGCCCATGAGTTCCAACAATTTGCGGCTAATGGTGAGACCTAGACCAGTACCGGCGATCGATCGCTTCCCAGCTTGGGCTTGCACAAACGCATCGAAGATAGTATCGAGTTCGACCGATGCAATCCCTACACCTGTGTCAGCGACTACACACTGGAGAATCTGCCGAGTTGTGGTTAATGCCCCTGTACCGTCCGCCTCAATGCTGACTTGCAAAGTAATGCTTCCCCTCTCGGTAAATTTGATGGCATTACTCAGCAAATTGAGCAAAACCTGGCGCAGTTTTTGAGCATCGACAATCATAAATTGGGGAACTTCTGGCGCAATCTCGAAACAAAAGTCAAGTCCTTTAGAACTTGCTCGTTCCGCCAACATATTTCGGAGGGAATGCAGCAGCGCAATTAAGTCCAATCCGCTTTGTTCAACTGTGCAGTGTCCCGATTCAATTTTCGAGAGATCCAGCACATCGTTAATCAAACTCAAGAGGTGATCCCCACTCCGTCGAATTGTTTGCAGGTCTTGTTTTTGGTTGGGAGTTAAAGAGATGTCATGGGTCATTACCTGAGCAAATCCTAGAATTACGTTGAGAGGAGTGCGTAATTCGTGGCTCATATTGGCTAGGAAGGTACTTTTTGCCAAATTCGCTGCTTCTGCTGCTTCCATGGCGTGCAGCAGTGCCAGTTCTTTTTGTTTGCGATCGCTGATATCTTTATGCGTTCCAATCATCCGTAAAGGCTTACCCTCTTCATCGTAGGCAACGATTTTCCCGTAGTTAGCGATCCACTTCCACTCACCTGACTTGCAACGCACACGATAGTCAAAGGCATATTTGAGAGAGCTATCTTGCAAGTTACTATTGAGAGTCTCAAAAACCCAGCATTTATCATCAGGGTGAATCATCTGTTCCCAGACTTTCACATCCATCACCAACTCACCGGGCTTGTAGCCCAGCATCTCCTGGTAGTAGGAATTAATGTAAACTTCTCCAGTTGCAATTTTCCAATCCCATAATCCATCTCCCGAAGCTTCTAGTGCCAGCATTAAGCGTTCTTCACTCAGTTGTAAAGCGGTTTCCGCTTGATGTTGTCGTGTCACATCGATCGCCACACCACCTACTAGCATTTGCCCAGGTAAGTCGGGGATGAGAAATTTGTAAACCAAAAACTCACCCAGAGTCCCATCTCGACGGGACGCCATCTCAATCGTTTCAATTAGCTCGTTGGTTTCAACAACCGTTTGGATATTGTCTAGATATTGTTGGGCGAAGGCGGCAGGGTAAAGTTCAAAAATGGATTTTCCAATCACATCCTCACTGGGTAACTCCAAGGTATTGAGATAAGTCTGGCTGGCATAGAGCATTACACCATTTTCATCGGTAATCCAGGCAAGGGCAGGGCTGTGATTCATGAAGGCTTGGAAGCGAGTTTCACTCTCTCGGAGTGCCTGTTCTGCTTGTTGGCGTTCCGCTTCGTTGCGTTTGCGATCGCTAATATCCCGGCAGATACAGAAGTTCATCATCTCATCTTGTAATTCCACCCGGTTCCAGCTAATTTCCACGTCATATACAGAACCATCCGGGCGGCGATGTCGCGTTTCAAACAGCGGAATAACCTCCTCTCTCTGGAGCATAAGTTGTAGTTCTTCCTTCGTCCATTCAGCATCCCAATCAAACACACTCAGATTCAGGGTTTCTTCTAGGGTGTAGCCCAGCATTTGAGCAAAACTGGGACTAGCTTCGACAACTTTTCCGACCCAATCCATGACAACAACACCGTCCATTGAAGTGTTGAAGAAGGCTTTACTCCGCAGGAGTTCCTGTTCTAGTGCAAGTTCGGCTTTTTTGCGATCGCTAATATCTTTCATGAAGCAGTAATGCCCCAAAAATTGATGCTGTTCGTCGTAAGTTGAAATCATCACCAATTGCTTATAAAAAACCGAACCGTCTTTACGAACCCCTCTGGTTTCTACTTCAACTCTGCCCTCTTGCACCATCAGCTCATAGGCTGCAACGAGTTTTTTCAACTCATCGGGATCTACGGTTTTTTCCCAGGACATCCCGATCATTTCTTCTGGCTGATAGCCTGTCACGTCAGAATATGCTTTATTGACATAGATGTAACGCCCTTGTACATCCAGTTTGGAAATGCCGGACAGCGCATTTTTCATCACCTCACTCAGTTCTCTAAGCTCTGCTTCTGCGTGTTTGCGATCGGTGATATCTTCTGAAAAACAAAGTAGGTACTGGGGCTGATGCTGCTCGTCGTAAATGGGAATCTTCACCGTATGCAGCCAACGTTTTCCGAGACTATGACTGTCAATGATTTCTTCAGCAATATCCTCACTCTTACCTTTCTCAAAGGCTTCTCTATCCTTCTGGTCAAAAAAGATAGCCTGTTCTGTTGGGAAAAAATCATAGCCACTTTTGCCGATCGCTTGTTCCGCTGAAATGCCAAATAACCGTTCGCTGGTTTTATTCCAAAACTGAAATACCCCAAATCGTTTAGGCTGTGCGTCCTTAACAAAAATTGCGATCGGTAAATTATCCAGCAGTGCTTGTAAGAAATTGCGCGTTTTTTGGATTTCCAGTTCTACTTTTTTGCGCTGGCTAATATCAATAAACGTAACTACAACTCGTTGGATTTGACCAGTTTGATTTAACTCAGGGTAGGCATTAACTAATACCCAAATACAACAATCACTTCTTTTTTTAATTCCTAAAACATAATTTTTGATGGAATTTCCAGTGGATAAAACCTGATTCACGGGATATTGTTCTAGGGGGATAACGCTGCCATCTTCCCGCACCAACTGCAATGCCGACTCGCTCACTGTTTTTCCCAGCATTTGGTCAATTGAAAACCCTAGTAATTCAGCGGCTGTTTCATTACATAATTGGAGGCAGGTATCTGTCCCATGAATCACAAAACCCGCATTTAAGTTATCGATCAATTGCCGATATCTGGCTTCGCTTACCTGTAAAGCAACTTCAGCTTGCTTGCGCTCCGTAATGTCGGTGTGAGAGCCAGCCATCCGAATTACGTTACCTGCATCATCCCAAAGTGCTTGACCACGATCCAAAATCCATTTGTAGGAACCATCTTTGCAGCGAATGCGATGTTCTGTGATATAGAAAGGAGTTTTCTTGGCAAAATGATCTTGAACGGCTTGCATCACCCATCCCAAATCATCGGGATGTACCAGATTAGCCCATTCGTCTAGAATGTTTTGGATTTCATGGTCTTCATAGCCCAGCATTTCCTTCCAACGACTAGAAAAGAAGACCTCGTTGGTTTGAACATTCCAATCCCAAATGCCGTCATTATTCCCGCGTACAGAAAGTTCCCAGCGTTCTTCACTTTCACGTAGTGCTGCTTCTGCTTGTTTGCGATCGGCAATATTCCTGCCAATCTTTGAGGCTCCAATTATATTCCCTGCTTGGTCTTTAATGGGGGAGACACTCATCGAGACATCGATTAATGTTCCATCTTTCCTCCGCCTCTTGGTATCGTAGTGTTTGATGCGTTCTCCTCGCTGGATTTTGGCGAGAATTTCGTTTTCCTCCTCTCGATATTCTTCGGGAATCAGCTTTCTCCCTGATTGCCCTACTATTTCGGCCGCTGTATAACCAAAAATTGTTTCGGCTCCTACATTCCAACTTGTAACTACACCCTCTAAATCTTTACTAAGAATGGCATCTTCCGAAGATTCAACGATCGCAGCTAGTCGGGCGATCGCAATTTCTGCCTGTTCTCGCTGGTGAATTTCCCATTGCAACTGGCGATTAGCTTTTTTGAATTTATCGACTTTGCCATAACTAATTTGTGCGAGATACACGACCCACATCAGGATCAAAACTAAAACTAAACCACCAATTAATACAACTCTTGGCCAATAAAATTTGACATTATTTAGTAGATATGAAGTTGGAAAAACCTCTATCCTCCAGTCTACACCATAGGCTTTCACTACAACTGTTTTATCCTCGGGTTTTTGAGGCAAATACTTTTGACCGTAGATCAAATTTGGGCCATCATATATAGCCACATTGTACCCAGATGACACTTTTAAAATACTCTCAAATAGAGTTTTAAATTGAAAAACTCCGACAATAAACCCATCAAACCGTTCACCTACAAACAAAGGAAAACTTGCTAAAAATCCTTTACCCCCTTGAACAAGTGAAATATTGCCACTTAAGATAGGTTGACGCAAATCACGAGCTACTTGCAAAGTAATTTTCCGACGTAGTTCCCCATTCAAATCTAGGTTTTGCGCTGCCTCATTCCCTGCCAGTGGTGCAACCCATCGCACTTTAAATGATGGATCGACTAATGCGATCGCCTGATAACCGTAAAAATCCTTTACATAAGCCTCAGCATCGGCTTCCCAAAGAGCCTTTGGTGTACCGCCATTGGCTTGCCAGCGACTCGCCATTTGCCGAAGCGTCAACACTCGAATGGATAATCCTTCGGTTAGTTGTGACTGAATCGCATTGGCTTCCTGCTGAATTAACTGCTCAATGTGAATTTGTGCATTGATGGTTAGCTGTTGCCACGTAAATAAAACAGCAAAAGAAGCCACCACACCAAGCAAAAGAGGTAGCAATCGTTTAATTGGTGTTTGGTCTAAACTTATAATGACTTTGCGTCGATGTATCACCATAAATTAAGCGATAGATGAATAGAGCGGTTTTCGATTGATTGGGCTATAATTGGGTAATTTACTGAGGCAAGAGAGCTAAGTATTGAGCCGGAAAACCCGTTAGTTATAAGGCAATATCTAAACTTTATACCCCCTCAAATGAGCTATTAGATTCCACCGGTAAAGAATGTTGTTCCTTAATCCCTAGCCCTTTAACTAGATTTATAGAGGGCGATGAGCAACATCTGTTCAGATTGTAAATAGGTGTTGTTTGCCAACATTGGCGACAAAACCAGTAGATTTGATGCTGGCGAACGTGACGGAGCATTTGATTCGAGCAGCAGGGGCACTGTGTCATAAAGACCTCTTTTTTAACTAAAGGCTATTTCACTGTTGTTGCAAAATGCTGTAAGCTCGCTTGAAGCAACGATAACAAGACCCTATACAAAAAAAATAAAGATTTGGTAAAGAATATAAAAGGGTTAAGGAAAAGATACAAGTTTAAACATTCCGTAATAAAATTAAGACCGCAGAGAATTTTTATCCCACCATACGCACCTTGTAATATCACATCTGTTGTGTGATAATTATATACTATTCAGATGCAGCTTTTGAGACTCATTCCTACATCAAAGAATTTTCCTGTTCCCTGTTCCTTGATTTGATATGAGAGTCTAAATCCTAGCCCTACACCTTTGTATGAAGGTATCGCGGGCCGACAGTCTGGTGTAAAAGATGCGGTATCAGGAACAATCGATGCCTTGGCTAGCGACGGAATGCTGTTAGTAGGAGAAGCGCTGAGACAGGGTTTAACTCCAAGCCAATATTCTGTGAGACCGGAGCAGCCTTTAACCTGCATTTCTTACGGCATGATATTGCCAGCAAGTGACACTGAATGGCAAGAAACAGTCAATAATTATATTCGCAATCAAAGTTCGACAAACCTGTTGGAAAAAGTGCTGGGGCGCAATTCTCCTTTCCTACCGATGAGTGTTGCCGCTCAAGATAAATGTATTGGAACCCAAATCGGGCAAGATGCTGGGCGCGCACCAGAAGAATAGGGGTCAATCGATTTTAGATTTTAGATTTTAGATTTTAGATTTTAGAGGCGACCCCACGGATCAATGCGGGGGCAATAAGTGATTTTCGATTTTCGATTTGGGATTGATTCCACGGATAAATCACGTGGCGGGTACCACATGAAGAAATTCGTGGTCAGGTGCGGATCTTGTCAGGGCAAGTCCGATCGCTGTAACCAGTGGCGTCAATAGGCTCTAAACTGGATTCAGGAAGGCGCGCAGCACAGGTTTAGGAGGGTCATCAGTGACAGAAAAAAGTTATCAATCGTCTTCTCTACCAACCTACGCGCGAAAAGAACTGCGGGAATTAGTTCGATCGCAGTTAAGGGCCCTGTTGGAAGAAGGAGACTTTAAAGGAGCAAAAGCGATTTTGCACCCGGTGCAGGAAGCAGACATAGCTGAAGCTATCGAAGGCCTGCCAGAAACCATGCAAGTAATAGCTTTCCGCTTGCTTTCCAAAGACGAAGCAATCGCAGTCTACGAATATCTCGACTCCAGCGTTCAGCAGTCCCTCTGCGAAAAATTCAAACGCCAAGAAGTCATTGACATTGTAGACAAAATGTCCCCGGACGATCGAGCTAAACTGTTTGACGAACTGCCGGCAATATTAGTCCGTCGCCTGTTGGGTGAATTGAGCCCAACGGAACGGGAAGCTACGGCTCAACTTTTGGGTTACGAAGCCAGTACCGCCGGTCGGATCATGACCCCGGAATACATTTCTCTCAAAGAAAGCTTTACCGTCGCCCAAGCTTTAGACCGAATTCGCTCTTTGGCTAAAACTACCGAAACAATTTATTCTCTTTACGTCACTGACGCCGGACGCAGCTTGACAGGTATTTTATCCCTGCGGGATTTAGTCACTTCGCCCCTCGACAAAACCGTCGGCGAAATTATGACCCGCGACGTAGTTTCTGTTCAAACAGGAACGGATCAAGAAGAAGTAGCTAGGCTGATCCAGCGTTACGATTTTTTAGCTGTGCCCGTTGTAGACCGCGAACAGCGTTTGGTCGGCATCATTACAGTTGACGATGCGATCGACATTTTAGAACAAGAAGCAGCCAAAGATATTTATACCTTGGGCGGCGTCCAGTCCGGCGGCGACAATTATTTTCAGACCGATTTAATCACTGTTGCCCGGAAAAGGGTCGTGTGGCTGTTTGTTCTGCTTTTAACTAATACTGTCACCGGCGCAATTATTAGAGCTCAAGAAGATATTTTGAACCAAGTAGTCGCCTTAGCAGCTTTTATTCCCCTGCTGACTGGCACTGGAGGCAATGTCGGAGCTCAGTCCTCAACAGTTGTAATTCGCGGTTTGAACACTGATGAAATTACAGCAATGGGGCCGTTTCAAGTAATTGTTCGCGAGGGGATGGCGGGAGCGCTGCTAGGAGCTATATTGGGGACTGTAGCGACGGGCTGGGCTTATACTTTGCAAGGGAGTTTAGCAGTGGCACTCGCGGTGGGAGTGAGTTTGTTTGCGATCGCAATTTTAGCTTCTCTTGCCGGTTCAGCTCTGCCGTTTCTATTTCGTTCTTTGGGTTTAGACCCGGCTTTAATGTCTGCTCCTTTTATTACCACCGCAGTTGATGTCCTCGGGGTCTTGATTTATTTCACTTTAGCTCGACAAATTTTGCAGCTTTAATATATTTAATTACATGGCTGTGAATAAAAAACTTAATCTGTTTTTCACCACTGCTAAATTCGGGGTTTACGTGCGATTACATACCGGATATCTGCCGTCGCGCGTACTTTATTTTTATCCGCATACTTGCACCAGTTGAAAAAAAGAATGCAACTATAGGCCCGTGCTCCAAACTCCGAGCTTCCTCAGTCATTCCCAATCTAAAATCTACAATCTAAAATCTAAAATCTAAAATGGTATTAGCCTATGTCATCATCCAATTCACCAACGAAAATCCAAAATCCCACGTCCAGCAATTTGTTAGAAACTGCTGAAGTGGTTTTTATTGCTGCCTCTGCTGTGGGATTGGCTGCTAGTTTGGTTTGGGAACAGAGCGTTTATGCTCAAGGCGCGATCGTGATTGCGTTGGTGTTGAATTTTGTGAACCGACAGAAGCTGCACAAGCAAGTTAAAGCAAGTACGGCGGCCACGTTCGATCGCGTAAATCAACAAGCAGCTACTACCGATCGCGCGATCGAGCAATTGCAACTTGCTGTAAATGCTTTAGACGAAGCTCTTTCTCAAACATCTCGCGAAAATCTCAATGTTGGGCCTGGAGAAAACGTACACTCTCTAATTTCAGCAATTGAGAACCTGCGCCAGCGACTAATAATTTTAGAAAAAACTATTAAAATGATTCAAAGCGAGATCGAACTCACCAGCCGCCAATTCAAACAGCGACCGGAATTGCAACAAGTCGAAACTTTGACCACAATAATTCTGGACTTGCAGCAGTTTATCAACGAACTGCCACAGTGGGGCAATTTGCAGCAGCGGCAGCTAACAGAACTTCAGCAAAAAGTAGACAATGCTTTAGCGGAACTCTCAGAAGAAATTGCTGTGATTCCCAACCGCGTGCAAGAGGCGCTAGCCCATCGCGGTGGGGAAATTAACCCACAGTTGGGTTCTGGTTTGAATGGCGAGCAAAAGAATGGTTATCGACCTAAAACCCAGAATGAGAAAATTCGCCAGAAATATCCCAGAGCTTATGTCAAGTGGAGTCAGGATGAAGACGAAAATTTGAAGAAAGAATATGCTAGCGGTCAACAAATTGACGAATTAGCTCAGAGATTTCAGCGACAGCCTAGTGCCATTCGTTCGCGCTTACAAAAATTAGGATTAATCGAATAATGGGAATGGTATAGACAAAAATGAGTAAATCTAAAATCTAAAATCTAAAATCGGCAATAACAAAACGATCGCCCTTTTTTTTCAAAAGAGCGATCGCTTTGTTTCTGTATTCAGTACCGGCTGCTAACAGCGGGCCACTAACATTACATCTCAAGGCTTTTTAGCCTGGGTCTACCTCATTTTAGAAATCTTGGGGTAACAAAGAACTTAAACGCTCCAACAAAGGATCGGAATTCCGAGGAGGAGCAACTTCAGCATCAGGCACTACATTATCATCCGCCACAGAGTCAGACTCAATCGGGCCAGGCTCTACTACTTTTGAAACTGGGGCAAAAGAAACTTGAGCAAACTTACTGTTAACACTCCCCTGCAACTGATCCAACTGCGCGCTGAGTTGACTCAGTTGATGTTCCAGTCCCTCCAAACGGCTTAATTCCTCTGCCGAAACATTGTGCTCAAACTCAGCAAATTTCACCACAAGTTCAGCAATACGCTGTTCCAACCGCTGAAAGTTCTGTGTAGAGCTAGCAGACTCAGATACAGACAAAAACTGCCACAAAGCTTGCTTGCAGAGATTGCTGAAAGTCTGATACTTCGTGAAAGCCAACTCTTTTTCAATAGCGGCCAGCAAAGTTTGATCCGCAGCATCTTCCGTAAACGCCACCGAGAAATTCGCCTTATTTTTTGCCCACAGTGCCATAGGGTTCAAGCCTTAATGCGTTACTTTATCGTGGCTAGCTGAGCCTCAGCATAAATAAACTGTCCCAAAGCATTAGCTTTCCGGGAAGGCTGAGCCAAGTGAGCCTTAAGATTGGCGTCTTTAAGCAAAGGTTGCAAAACCTCCCAGAAAAACTCGCCGCCACCGCCAGTCAGAACCACATCCGTCACACGTTCCGGCAGCCACTGCACCAAACGTTCGGACAGTTCGTTAGCGAAAGCCTCCCGCAAGTCCTTAATAATCGGATCTAAATTAGTCGGCTTAGTCGCTCCTCTGGGACGGTAGAAACGCTGGCCTTCGGGTTTATTCACCGCTTCCAGTAAAGACAGAGATTGAGGGTCTGCCCCCGGAATCTTTGAGGCAACTTGTTCGTAGAACTTGTTCATTGCGAAGGAATCGCTCTTTGAAGCCGCCCGGGCGAAACGGAAACGATCGACCATTAACAAATCGGTAGTTTGGTGTCCGATATCAACCACAGCCACCGACAGTTCCGGCAACTCCGGCGTAAACTCCTTGTTATCTTGAGCCTCGCACCAAATCAGGCTGCCGAACCCTTCCGGCATCACCCAAACGTGACTGATGTTAATATCCACCCGCTCGCCCCGGTACACCACAACGTGGGGAGAGCGCAGTTGGCTGATAATCTCTTCCTTTTCCTTCTCAAACTGATCCTGCGAATAAAACGGCAAACCCAGCACAACTGCTATTTCGCCTTTCATCTGGAAATATCCAGCACAGGAAAAGACCTTAACCAAAGCATCTACTACTTTCGATTGGTCAGCGCCACCGAGATTAGCGCCAAAATCTGCTGCCAATTGACCGATCGCGTAGCCCTTGCCCTGGTACTCCAGCCACATATCCAACAGAGGGTCTGTTGCTTTGGACTCAAAGCTGCCGCCCCGCACCTTTTCTACGGGCATAGTAGCCACGTTGGCAGGGATGAAAACAACGCTACTCGGGTTGCGACTCACGCAAGCTTTAGTTGCCGTCCGACCCAAATCAGCACTAATAATCGATTTGTTAGAAGCGACTTTAGTCTGCTGGGTCAGCATAGCCGAATTAGGAACAAGCTGTCTAGTTGTCATTGAAATGTGTTACCTCACTGAGCCTCACCATTATCATGCCTTATCCCTTGACACTGCCACGCTTAAAGACAGTGGGTTTTGCGGCGATTCTTCTAACTCTACCTAGATCGGTATCGAAATCAGCACCAAACATTATATTCGGGACGATCGCCCTTAATAGATTTTAGATTTTAGATTTTAGATTTTAGATTTTAGAGGCGACAACAGGGGCCGCGGTCCGGGGGCTTGTACCCTGGATGGTTTCGGTCGAGGAGTATTCTCGATCGATCGCGGCAATACGGCCTGTTGCCTGAGAGTGCATTGTTAAGTTAAATTTAGTTAAGATTCTGAGTGTAAACTTTTGTCGCACTTCTCCCACACCGCGATCTTACCCGATCTGTCCCCAATTCAAGGCATCCGCGTTTATGAAAATTTCTTGGCGAACTATACTACTTTGGACTTTACCCGCCTTAGTCATCGGCTTTTTCTTGTGGCAGGGGGCCTTTGCGCCATCCCCGGCAGAAATGAGCAAGAACACCGCCAGCACCCGCCTGAGCTACGGTCGATTCTTAGATTACTTAAACGCCGGTCGAGTGACCAGCGTTGACCTTTACGACGGAGGTCGGACGGCTATTGTCCTAGCAGTCGATCCCGAACTGGACAATCACGAGCAGCGGTGGCGGGTAGACTTGCCATCAAATGCCCCGGAACTGGTTTCTAGGCTCAGAGACTCCAAAATCAGCTTCGACACTCACCCACTACGCAACGACGGCGCTGTCTGGGGACTTTTAGGCAATCTAGTATTTCCCCTCTTGTTAGTAGGAGGGCTGTTTTTCCTCTTCCGCCGCGGTGGCAACGTGCCAGGGGGCCCTGGCCAAGCCATGAACTTTGGCAAGTCCAAAGCTCGCTTTCAAATGGAAGCTAAAACAGGCGTACTGTTCGACGACGTAGCAGGCGTTGAGGAAGCCAAAGAAGAACTACAAGAAGTAGTGACATTCCTCAAAAAACCCGAACGCTTCACCGCAGTCGGGGCGAAGATTCCCAAAGGCGTGCTGCTAGTGGGCCCTCCCGGAACCGGTAAAACCCTCTTGGCAAAAGCGATCGCAGGCGAAGCCGGCGTGCCTTTCTTCAGCATCTCCGGTTCAGAATTTGTCGAAATGTTCGTCGGTGTCGGCGCTTCCCGCGTTCGGGACTTGTTCAAGAAAGCTAAAGAAAATGCTCCTTGCATCATATTTATCGATGAAATCGATGCAGTCGGCCGCCAGCGCGGCGCCGGTATCGGTGGCGGTAACGACGAACGGGAACAAACCCTGAACCAGTTGCTGACCGAAATGGACGGTTTTGAGGGCAATACTGGCATTATCATCATTGCTGCTACGAACCGCCCCGACGTGCTCGACTCAGCGCTGCTGCGTCCGGGACGTTTTGACCGCCAAGTTACCGTAGATACGCCGGATATCAAAGGCCGCTTGGAAATTTTGGAAGTTCACGCGCGCAACAAGAAGCTGTCTCCAGAGATTTCTCTGGACGCCATCGCCCGCCGCACTCCGGGTTTTACCGGCGCTGATTTGGCTAACTTGCTCAACGAAGCTGCGATTTTAACCGCACGCCGCCGCAAAGAAGCGATTACGATGCTCGAAATTGACGATGCAGTCGATCGCGTGGTAGCAGGTATGGAAGGCACTCCTTTGGTGGACAGCAAGAGCAAGCGCTTGATTGCATACCACGAAATCGGCCACGCGATCGTCGGTACAATCATTCAAGCCCACGATCCCGTTCAAAAAGTTACCTTAGTTCCTCGCGGACAGGCCCGGGGCTTGACTTGGTTCATGCCCAGCGAAGACCAAGGTTTGATTTCAAGATCGCAAATTTTAGCCCGGATTAGCGGTGCTTTAGGTGGCCGCGCAGCCGAAGAAGTAGTTTTCGGCGATGCCGAAGTAACCACCGGTGCCGGCAACGACTTGCAGCAAGTCAGCGGTATGGCGCGCCAAATGGTAACTCGCTACGGGATGTCTACCTTGGGCCCGATCGCCCTGGAAGCCCAGCAAAGCGAAATTTTCCTCGGCCGCGACTACACAGCGCGATCGGAATATTCCGAAGAAATAGCCTCTCGGATTGACGGACAAGTTCGAGCAATTGTCGATCACTGCTACGACGACGCCCGCCGAATTATTCGCGAAAATCGCACCGTGATCGATCGCTTAGTCGATTTGTTGATCGAAAAAGAAACCATCGACGGCGAAGAGTTGCGCCTAATCGTCTCTGAATACACTTTTGTTCCTGAAAAAGAACAATACGTTCCTCAGCTTTAATACTTGTTTGAACATTAGGGACACGGCATTGCCGTGTCTTTAAAAAGTAGGGACGCAAGACTATTGCCACGTCCCTACTTTTTTATTAAACTGTCAATAATATTAAACCGCCCCTAAACGCCAATTAACGCAGATGAATACTACATTGGCCCTACATACTAAGAATTTGTCATTTTTTTTTATAGCAGCTTTTATTTGTGTTGGTGTCAATACTTTGAGCGTCCGCGCCGAAAAATCAAGATGTTTTGTAGATATTTGCATCGACTCCAGCAGCGTTGAATTAAGCAAATCCGATATTCCCGGTGCTCCCTCTTATCCAGTCAGAACTATTTTAGTAACTCAAGAGTTTAGTAACGATAAATTGTTGGCGCAAATGGAAGTTGACTGCCAGCAACGACAGTTGAGAACTGTCAGAGTTAGCCAAGATGGCGAAAATTGGTCGAATTTCTCTCCGAAATGGACTTTAGTCGATGGCCACTCATCTTTGTCTCGGCTGGTTGACTATACTTGTAAATTGGCGATCGAATAAGCATAAAATGCCGATCGAGACTTAGGCTGCAATCCAAAATCCCCAATCGAATAACTTAAAATGTCGATCGCGACTTAGGCTAAAATCTAAAATCTAAAATCTAAAATCTAAAATCGGATGACAAACCCCACCGAATATCGGCAAAGACGCGAACAATTAATGGCCAAAATTGGCAGCGGGACGGCGATATTTCGCAGCGCCCCCGCTGCCGTCATGCACAACGATGTAGAATATGCCTACCGACAAGATAGCGATTTTTTCTATTTAACCGGTTTCAACGAAGCTGCGGCGGTAGCGGTGCTCGCGCCGCACCACGAAGAACACAAATTTGTCTTGTTTGTGCAGCCAAAAGACTTGGAAAAAGAAACTTGGCACGGTTATCGCGCCGGAGTAGAAGGCGCTAAGGAATTGTACGGCGCGGATGAAGCTTTCCCCATCGCCGAACTTGCGGAAAAATTGCCGAAATATTTAGAAAAAGCCGATCGCATATATTATCACTTCGGGCGCGATCGTAGTTTCGACCAAACAGTCCTCAATCACTGGCAGCGCTTGATGGCAACCTATCCCAAACGTGGCACAGGCCCGACAGCAATCGAAGATTCCAACATCATTTTACACCCAATGCGGCTGGTGAAAAGCGAAACTGAATTAGCATTAATGCGAAAAGCCGCTAATATCTCAGTTGCAGCGCACAACCGCGCCCAAGAATTCGCTAAACCGGGCAGATACGAATATGAAATTCAAGCTGAAATAGAACATACTTTCGGCTTAAATGGCTGCACTCCCGCTTACCCTTCAATTGTTGCATCCGGCTACAATTCCTGCGTCCTCCACTACATCGAAAACAACCGCCAAATGCAGGAAAACGATTTGTTGCTAATAGATGCCGGTTGTGCTTGCGACTACTACAACGCTGATATTACTCGTACCTTTCCTGTTAGTGGCAAATTTACAACTGAACAACAGATAATTTATGACTTAGTTTTGCAATCACAATTGCAGGCAATTAGTCAAGTATATCCCGGAAATCCTTACAGCAAAATTCATGAAACAGCGGTGCGCGTTTTGGTGGAAGGTTTAATGGATTTAAAACTTTTGGTGGGGGACATTGAAGAGATAATTAAAGAAGAGAAATACAAGCCATTTTATATGCACCGCACTGGTCATTGGCTGGGATTGGATGTACATGATGTCGGCGTTTATCAGTACGGCGAAAATCCGCAAGTTTTGCAGGCAGGACAAGTGCTGACGGTGGAACCGGGGATTTATATTTCTCCTTATATTAAACCGGTTGAAGGACAGCCGGAGGTTCCTGAAAAATGGCGCGGTATTGGCGTGAGAATTGAAGATGATGTTTTGGTGACATTGGAAAGTCATGAAGTCTTGACGGCGGGAGTTCCTAAATAAAGGAAAAGTAGAAGGCTTTGGGGATAAGTCAAGAAAGATTGATTAATTAAGTTGGCAGTAAAGGCTTGAGCTTTGTTAGTATTGAGATATTGCACCCTTCTCAATTAGCCTTTTATGAACAGGCTTTCCGGCCTGTTCCACAAAAGATAAATTTTCTTGTGAAACAGGCCGGAAAGCCTGTTGCTGACAATGGTGCAAAATGTGAGTTAGTATTAACTTGAAAAAGCTCAAGTCCGCAACTGCTAAACCTAGAGCAATTATGTGTATTGATCCTACCAAGATCGATCGACCTCTGGAAACCTGCGAAGCATTAGTAGCAGAGCAAAAAGCAAAAATTCTACAACTAGAAGAGGATTTGCAGCAGCAGAGAGAATTGTGCCAGAAATTAGAAGCACAACTCAAAGCAGTCGAGAATGCTGGCTTTTCGGGTTCGGCAACAGAATTTGATATCATCGAGGACGATCGCATTGGGTTAATCACATCTCTGGAAAAAAGCCAGGAAATGTACCGAACTCTCATCAAACATTATCCCAATGGGTCGGTGTTTTTGTTCGATCGCGATTTGCGCTATACTCTGGTTGACGGCCAAGGTTTGGCAGTAGTTGGTTTGTCCAAAGAACTGTTGGAAGGCAAAACATTGTGGGAAGCATCGCCACCTGAAGATTGGCAACTTTTTGAGACTACATATCGCGCTGCTTTGGCAGGAAAAGAGAATACTTTTGAATATAAATACGGCGATCGCGTTTATTTAACAACAACTGTTCCCGTCAAAAACGACCGAGAAGAAATTTTTGCCGGCATGGTAGTTACTCATGATATCACCGAAAAAAAACAGGCAGAAATAGCGCTGCAAGAAATCAAAAATCAGCTAAAAATTAAA
This sequence comes from Microcoleus sp. AT8-A3, assembly GCF_036705675.1. Lineage (NCBI taxonomy): Bacteria > Bacillati > Cyanobacteriota > Cyanophyceae > Oscillatoriales > Microcoleaceae > Microcoleus > Microcoleus sp. AT8-A3. Next base: position 35,115 of record NZ_JAUBVD010000029.1, on the reverse strand, counting down.
TATCAAAAGCGCACAGAAGACTTAAAAACAGCTAACACTCAATTGCGGGAAGAAATTATCTATCGCTGGCAGGCAGAAGAAGCTTTGCGAGAAAGCCAGGAACAGCTAGAATTGTTTTTCTCTCAATCTTTAGATGGTTTTTTATTTATGATGCTGGACGAACCAGTGCACTGGGACGATACAGTTGACAAAGAAAAAGTTTTGGATTATGTATTTACTAACGGGCGGGTAACGAAGGCAAATGATGCTTTGATAGCTCAATACGGGGGTACTAGGGAAGAGTTTATTGGTCGCACGCTTTACTCTTTGTTATCGCACAACTTGACTGGTGGCAGAGAGATAATCAGGGAATTTTTTGATGCGGGCAGAATCCACATCGAAAATGACAATCGCAAGTTTGACGGGGCTCTAATTTGGGTGGAAGGCGACTATATTTGCATTTACGATTCCCACGGCAGAATCGTGGGCTATTTTGGCGTGCAGCGCGATATTAGCGATCGCAAAAAAGCAGAAGCAACCCTCAGAGATAGCGAAGAACGCTTTCGGGCCACCGTCGAACAAGCGGCAGTCGGTATTACGCACCCTGACGCAACAGGCCGCTATTTGCGAGTCAATCAAAAATTCTGCGAGATAGTGGGATATAGTGCGAGCGAACTGCTGTCGCGAACTTGGATGGACGTTACTTACCCAGAAGATATAGATGCAGATTTAGAACAAAACAAGAAATTATTTGCCGGAAAAATTGACAGTTTTAAAATGGAAAAACGCTTGCTGCACAAAGACGGCACTGTAGTTTGGGTAAATATTACAGTATCGCTAATCAAAGAACCGCTGAGTGGGGCAATTTACAATGTAGTAGTGACAGAAGATATTAGCGATCGCAAAAAAACCGAAGCAGCACTGAAAGAGAGCGAAGAAAGGTTCCGACAGCTAGCAGAAAACATTGAAAGCGTGTTTTGGATGGTAAACGTTCAACCCCAGGAAATTATTTATATTAGTCCGGCTTATGCAAAAATATGGGGCAGAAGCTGTGCTGATTTGTATGCTTACGGGCGCTTTTTTACAGAGTCTTTCCATCCAGAAGATCGCGACCGCGTTATTGCTACCTTCACGAAACAAATGGAGTCTGAAAAGGATATCGAATATCGAATTTTCAGACCTGACGGCCAAATTCGCTGGATTCGCGCTCGGGCTTTTCCGATTAGAAATCAAGCTGGTCAAGTTTACCGCATCGTTGGCATTGCAGAAGATATAAGTGAAAGCAAACAGGCAGAAAAAACCATTCGTGAAAGTGAAGAACGCTTCCGCCAGCTAGCAGAAAATATCCAAGATTCCGTCTGGCTAATGTCTGCAGAATTCACCGATTTATTGTATCTGAGTCCAGCTTACGAACAAATCTGGGGGCGCAGTCGCGAAGAATTGTATGCTGATCCATTAAAAATGATGGAGTGGGTGCATCCAGAAGATAAAATCCTGTTGGAAGAGGCAATGGGGCGAGTGTTGCAGGGCGAGTCCACCAATACCGAATATCGGATTTTTTTGCCAGAGGGCACAATTCGCTGGGTGTGCGATCGAGCTTTTCCCATTTACGACGAATCGGGTAAAATTTACCGCATCGCCGGTATTTGCGAAGATATCAGCGATCGCAAATTGACCGATGCCCGCATCCAAGCAGCACTCCGCGAAAAAGAAGTATTGCTCAAAGAAATTCACCACCGAGTCAAAAATAATATGCAGGTAATTTCCAGCTTGCTGCAACTTCAAGCTCAATACATTGAAGACGAAGCGACGCTAACTTTATTTGAAGAAAGCCAGACCCGCATCCATTCAATGGCTCTGATTCACGAGCAACTTTATCAATCCGAACATCTCGATCGGATCGCCCTCTCCCCCTACGTCGAAAACTTGGTTGCTAATTTGTATCAATCTTTTGGTTGCGGCAACACTTCAATCAAATTTAATCTCAAAGTTGACCCCATTTATTTAAACATAGAAACAGCAATTCCGTGCGGTTTAATTATTAACGAACTGGTTTCTAACTCTTTAAAATATGCCTTTATCTCAAGTCTTGCTGGTGAAATATATATCAATTTTCATGAAATAAATAATTCCCAATTTCATTTAACTATTCAAGATAACGGTCGCGGATTTTCGGCGAATTTTGACTTGGAAAATACTGAAACATTAGGATTGCGATTAGTAAAAATGTTGGCTTACCAATTAGAGGCGAGTATTGCCATTGACAGTCAGCGTGGAACCTGCTACAGTCTGATTTTCCAAGAGTTAAATTATCGGCAGCGTATTTAACGAAAAATGAACCCTATACAAATTTTGGTTGTAGAAGACGAAGTTATTGTAGCCCAAGACATAGCAGGTCGATTAAAAAAACTGGGATATGTAGTAACAGCTACAGTTTCTTCAGGAGAAGAAGCAATTAAAAAAGCGATCGAAAACCCGCCCGACTTAGTGTTGATGGATATCGTGCTTAAAGGTGACATGGACGGGGTAACAGCAGCCGAGAAAATCCGAACTAATAGGAATGTGCCGACAATATTTTTAACAGCTTATGCCGACGATCAAACGCTGCAAAGAGCGAAACTTACAGATCCATTCGGTTATATTATCAAACCATTTCAACAAAATGATTTGCGGGTGGCGATCGAGATTGCCCTGCACAGACACGAAATCGAAACCAAGATGCGAGAATCTCTCAAAGCCGCGGAAGCAGTCAGAGAGTCGGTGGAAGAAAAATCGCACCGCCAAAACCAGTATATTTCAATGGCCGCTCACGAATTGCGGAATCCCCTCAACGCGATTTTAATCTCTGCGGAACTTCTCGATCGAACTCGCAGCAGTGACGAATCCCAAGTTAGAACCCTGCGGCTGGTGCACTCAGCTACCCAAAAGATGAACCAGCTAATCGATGATATGCTGTTTATGGGTCGAGCAGAAGCAGGCCAACTCAAATGCAATCCATTACCGATAAATTTAGTCGAATTTTGTCAAGACTTGCTCGCTCAATTGCAGTTAGGAAATGAAGCCAAGCACAAACTAACATTAATCCCGTCAGATGTTACCAGTGCAATATTAGATCAACAATTGCTGCACGGCATTATTTCTAACTTAATCGTCAATGCCATCAAATATTCTCCCAACGGCGGGCAAGTCACCTTGGAATTGGAATGCCGTCCAGCAAGCGAAGGAGACAAAGAAGCTATTTTCTGCTTGTCTCCTCAGTGTTTGTTTCCCAATTCCCAATTTACAAAAATTAACTCTCCCTCACTAATTATACGTATCCGAGACCAAGGTATCGGCATCCCAGAAACCGAAGTAGGGAAAATATTTGAAATGTTCTACCGCTGCAAGAATAGTGGGAAAATTAAAGGTAATGGTTTGGGATTAACAATTGTTAAAAAAGCTGTGGAATTGCAAGGAGGGGCGATCGCCTGCGAAAGCAAAATCGGCGTTGGTACAACCTTCACCGTCGCCCTTCCTTACGTAGCACTTTCCTGTTCGACTCAACGGCAAAAAACTTAAATGCCCCTACAAACACTAATCAAACTGTTGCAAAATCCACTCCACCGCCACCGCTAAATTTGCTGCAATAAAATCCGGTTTAGTATGGTGCTGATACTCCCCACTCAACACGCTTTCCCCGTAACCAGTCTGCACCAAAATACCAGTACAGCCGGCATTGTGAGCCATATCAACATCAGTCGCTTTATCCCCCACCATAAAACTATTTCGCAAATCTAAATCCTGTTCCCAAGCGGCCGCTACCAACATCCCCGTATTGGGTTTTCGCCAGGTTGTATAGCGCGTAAATTCTGGGTTGGTTCCGCCTTCTGCTGCGCTTAAATAAGGACAGTAATAAAGAGCATTTAACTTGGCTCCTGCTTCATTTTCTAATAGCTGACAAAGGCGTTTGTGCAAAGCTTCTACGTGGCTAACCGGATAATAATTCCTCGCTGGGCCGGATTGATTGGAAACCAGACAGCAAAATATTTGTTGGTCATTTAAACGGCGTACAGCTTGGGCGACTCCGGGGATTAAATGCAAATCTTCTACTTTGTGAATGTAACCAGCTTCGATATTGAGGACGCCATCTCTGTCAAGAAATACTGCTCGTTTCATTGTTGTATTGTTTTTGATATAATATAAAACTCGGTGGCATCGGAATTGATATTACTTAAGCTTTTCGTCGGCTAGTCCTCCCGCCTACCCGCCAGTCCGCCAGGGAATGAATTCCCTGTCTAATAGCGAAAGTCCTCTAAAAGAGGACTGACTCATTCATTAGTCCTCTTTTAGAGGAGTTCAGCTTTGAGGCAGGGGTTTCAACCCCTGTCGGACTATCGGTTTAACGTGTTTGTTGACTCCAATGGACACGGCGCCGTGTCCTCATCATCATTCTAAAATAGATTGTTTGCCTAGCCATTCGCGGAAACTATTATGATACAAACTATAGCAAATTTCTCCTCCAATTTCTTGTTTATTTAAGAACTCGATCCAATTGTCTAACACTTTTTCAACATCGTATTCATCCCGATCAATTATATTGGCGATCGCACTTACAGACAAACCTGTTGGGGATTTTACCAAAACATTGATCGCAGACAAGTCGATCGCCGATAAGCCATCACCTGTCATCCGCAGCCAGTGGTTTTGATAATACGCTGCTAAACCGGGAGGAAGTTCAGAGAGAAGTGAGGACTCTCCCAGATTAGCATCGGGGCGTGAATTCTCGGCGATCGCCCTTAACATCTGACTCAGATACATGAAATTGTTTTCGCTGACAGTGGCGAGTTGTTGGCAGAATTCGGGTTGAGTTAAATCCGGTGCGGTTGATAGGTATTGCTGAATGTAGTTCAGGGCATCTTCGCGATTTTGGGCGGGATAATCTCTTAAATCGAGAGTTTGGGAGGGAGTTTCAATTAACAAACCGGATTTCTCTCTCAAAAACGGGCGGCGGGCGAGGATAAAATAAGTACGATCGCCCAAATATCTCGGCAGATAAAACAGATTTGTGCTGGGAGGCTGACTGGTGCGGGCGATCGCGTCTACGGAATCAATGACTATTATCAACTTTTGTCGATCGTTTAATTTATCGCTAATTTGCTGAAGCAACAAAGACAGAAACCAACTCCCATCATGGGATTCGAGATTTTGAAGTTGAGATTTGAGCTTGAGAATTTCCGATGTTTCCCCATTGGCGGCAAGGTATTTGTCAATCAGTTGAGTGCAGACAGAAGCGAGAAAATCTTCAGCTCGATTTTTGCCTTCAACTGCAGCGTTGTAATAGATACTGCGAGGATGGGCCCTGACATATTGGGCGAGGATGGAACTTTTGCCGCAGCCGGGAGTGCCGACAATTGTGAAATAACCGCGGCTGTGGGAGTTCAGAAAGTCGGATATCGCAGAAAAAACAAACTTGCGGCCTGCAAAATTCTCAGTTTTTTCTCGCAGGAGTTGCTGAAATTCTTTTGGGTAAGCAGCGGTATAGATGGGAGTTGACAGAGGTGAGGAATTCATGTTAGTTCCTCCATCCCTTCTAGGCGCAGGAAATATACGCGGCCGGATTCGTCGCCTGCGACAATTGTGACTCCATCGGGGGCGATCGCGCAAGAGGCGATCGGATTTTCAAGGGTGAAACTAGCAATGAGATTTCCAGTCGATAAATCCCATAGTTTGATGGTGTTGTCATCTGAACCAGAAATCGCTCGCTTGCCATCAGTAGTGACGGCTACTACATTTACCGATTTGCTGTGTTCGGTAAGAGTAAACAGTTCCTTTCGAGTCGTTAAATCCCAGATTTTAAGGGTGTTGTCTCTCGAAGCAGAAATTGCGTGCTTGCCATCAGCAGTGACAGCGACTGCGTTTACACAGTCGCTGTGACCAGCAAGAATAAACAGTTTCTCTCCAGTTTTTAAATCCCAGACTGTGATGTAGTTCCACGAACCAGAAATCGCCCACTTTCCATCAGCAGTGACAGCTACTGGTGTTACCAAGGAACTCTCATTAGCAAGAATCAACAGGTTCTCTCCAGTTGTTAAATCCCAGACTCTGATGCTTTTGAAATAACGAGAAAGCACCCGCTTGCCATCAGCAGTAAATGCTAGTGCATTTTCCAAGAATCGGCTATCTTCGCGAGTAAACATTTCCTTTTTAGTTGTTAAATCCCATACTTTAATGGTGCTGTTTATATCAGAAAGATTCAGCTTTTCACCAACACAGGGGTTGCGCGACGAATCAGAAATCGCCCGCTTGCCATCAGCAGTGACGGCTACTGCTGTTACCGGGTATCTGTGACCCGTAAGAGTAAACTGTTCCTTTCCAGTGGTTATATCCCAGACTTTGAGGGTTTTGTCTCTCGAACCAGAAACCGCCCGCTTGCCATCAGCAGTAACGGCTACTGCTGTTACCGAGTAGCTGTGATCCGTAAGAGTAAACTGTTCCTCTCCTGTTGTTAAATCCCATACCTTGAGGGTTTTGTCATCTGAACCAGAAATCGCCCGCTTGCCATCAGTAGTGACGGCTATTGATTTTACCGATTGCCTGTGACCAGTAAGAGTAAACAGTTCCTTTCGAGTTGTTAAATCCCAGACTTTGAGGGTGTTGTCTCTCGAACCAGAAATCGCCCACTTGCCATCAGCAGTAACGGCTACTGCTGTTACCGATTTGCTGTGACCAGTAAGAGTAAACAGTTCCTTTCGAGTTGTTAAATCCCAGACTTTGAGGGTTTTGTCTCTCGAACCAGAAATCGCCCACTTACCATCAGCAGTGACTGCTACTGCATTTATCCAGTCACTGTGACCAGTAAGAGTAAGCAGTTCCTCTCCAGTTGTTAAATCCCAAACTTTGAGGGTTTTGTCTCTCGAACCAGAAACCACCTGCTTACCATCCGCAGTAACGGCTATTGCATTTATCAATTTGCTGTGACCAGTAAGAGTAAAAAATCCTTCTCCTGTTTGTAAATCCCAGACTTTGAGAGTTTTATCATCGGAACCAGAAATCGCTCGCTTGCCATCAGCGGTGACGGCTACTGCATTTACCGATTTGCTGTGACCAGTAAGAGTAAACTGTTCCTTTCCAGTTGTTAAATCCCAGACTTTAATAGTGTTGTCTCTTGAACCAGAAATCGCCCGCTTAGCATCAGTAATGACGGCTACTGCATTTACCACTTTTCTGTGACCAGTAAGAGTAAGCAGTTCCTCTCCAGTTGTTAAATCCCAGATTTTAATGGTGTTGTCTCTGGAACCAGAAATCGCCTGCTTGCCATCACCAGTGACGGCTACTGCATTTACCCAGTGTCTGTGACCTTTGAGGGTACGGATTACTTCCCTGCTAGGGGGAGTTAAACAAGGTGTCAAAGGACGCAACCAAAATCCTATTTTCTGTTGCTTTACTTTCTCCAGTATTGTATAAATTTGTGGTTTTTTAAAGTGTACCAATCGCCCCCACAATTGCTCTGCTAGTTGCGTTTTGTCTCGCTCTAAAATATCCGATGATCTCCACAATACCGATCGAATCAAGTTCAGAGCTTTTGCTTTTTCTGGGTTGTACTCTGGGTTACTTAATGCTTCTGAATCGTCAACTAAATGGAAATCATCAATCAGTGCCTGCACTCCAAACTCAGGATGCTGAATTTTTGCCATCAGGAAGTTAAAATCTGTCAGCTTTTCATAATATTTTCCTAATTTTCCAGACTTGATATAATTTGGCAGTAAGCTGCCCAGATAAGCACGTTGAAAGAAAAGTGGTTTGGCCTCTAACTTCTCAGCAAATTCTCCCATCTCACGCCATCCCTTTTTCTAAATTCTCAGCAATCCGTTGATATACTTCCTGAAAAATTTTACGCTTTGAATCCATCTCTCGTTGGGCTTTCAGAAAGTCAAGGAAACTCGCATGATAGATGCTGTAGCAGATTTTTCCGTCTACATTCTGCTTTTTCAAATACTCAACCCACTCATCTTCTAAAAATTTTTTCAGCTCGCATTCATCTTCGACCTTGATAATTTCAGTAATTATATAGAAGGGAATCGGTATGCCAATCTCTAACAAAATATACAAGACAATCTCCATCAATTGCCCGGGATTAGCTTCCAGCCCCATCCGCACCCAGTGGTTTTGATAATACTCTTGCAGCCCGTCTGGCAATTGCTTTAAACTTAAGTCATTGTAATCGCCCTTAACAATTGCTGGCAAAACATAGCGCAAATACATAAAATTGTTTTCGCTCTTGTCTGCCAATTGTTCGACAAAAGCTGTATCGGCAATGCTGCGACTTTGAATCCAGTTCCTCAGCCCATTATTATACTCAGAATCGGTATTTATAACAAATCTAATATATTCTTTGATATCATCTTGATTATAATTAGCATACTTTTCATCTCTTAAATCTAACTCGGTTACCAAAACTCCAGGAGATACGGAAAGCCGCTTTTTTCCGAGGTTATAGGGTCGCCTCGTCAGCAAGAAATAAACCCGATCTGGCAGAGTAGTCGGTAAATGTAAAAGATTTTCTCCCGCTTCTTGTTCGACTTCATCCAGTGCATCTATCGCAATTACCAAACGTTCGCCCAAAGTGAGTTTTCCCGCCACCTTTGCCAGTAAAGTTGGTAAATCGGCATTTTCTGAATTTGGCAATTGATAGCGGTCAATTAATTGCTGGCGAATGCTCTTCAAAAACAATTCTGGTCTGTTGCGGCGTTCGACGAGAATATTGAAATAGCAGGGAGATTTATGTTCGGAGACGTATTTGGCAACGATCGAACTTTTGCCCATTCCCGCATCCCCGATGATTGTAAAATAACCGTGAGGATTTTCGCTGACAAATTGCTGAAAATTATCAAAAACAAATCGGCGGCCGCAAAAGGTTTTAATTTTTTCTGCTATAAGTGATTGAAACTCTGGTGGCAGCGAATTGTCGGCATTCCAATCTTTTGGGTCAACAATATCTGTGGGTTCTATTCCTAATGCTTTAGCGATGTTGGTAACTGACCATCTTTCTACGCCATTGGGGCAGTCTTTTGTACCGAGTAAGCGCTTAATCGTGTCGGTGGAAACTTTGGCGAGTTGGGCAAATTTTTCTTGAGTAAAATCTTTTTCTTTAATTTGTTCTCGGAGATACTCTTTTCCCTTTGCACTCGATTGAACTTTATCGGAGTCGCGCATAGTAATTTGTTAGCTATTGTTATTGGTTTTTCAGTTAATTCCATCATCCGACAGTCCGACAGGGAATGAATTCCCTGTCTCATAGCGAAAGTCCTCTTAAGAGGACTGAAAATTAGTATTTTAGTCGGTTTTAACCGACTTCTGCTATTAGCCAGGGAATTCATTCCCTGGCGGATTTTGGGAGAGTCCGACAGTCCGACGGGGAATGAATTCCCTGTCTCATAGCGAAAGTCCTCTTAAGAGGACTGAAAATTAGTATTTTAGTCGGTTTTAAGCGACTTCTGCTATTAGCCAGGGAATTCATTCCCTGGCGGATTTCGGGGAAATGAAATAGCATGGGGGCTAGCGGGAGCGAGATTTCATGATTATTCATCCGTAACTCTGATCGCACTCACATTCTATATTTAAATACTTCTCTCTGTCTAGGGCAGATAGTTTGTAATCTCCTGCCCTATCTGCCCCAAAAATGAGGGCATATCGCAAATTAAAACTCGCCCTATCTGCCCTTGAGTCTCGCTGTTTGCTTCGGTAGAGTAATTGTAGAAACAAAAAATTATCACTATTTTGGAGAGAAAACAGTTATGAATTTTAACTTATTCGGCAACTCGCAACCTGATGAAGATTATAGCGAAATTAAGAAAGAAATGCTGCGAGAATCATTGCGGCAAGTTCGCCAAAGCTACAATCTGGCCCTTTTTGTTACCGCCGCATCGGCAATGGTTACTTTCGGAGGGATCGGACTTCTATTTTGTGAGAAAATCTCAGAGGCTACTCTCACTGCTTCGGGCGGATTGTTGACAAGTTTGGGCAGCATTGAGTTTGCCAAGCAAAAGAAGAAGGAATTGCAGCAGATGATGGATGATTTGGAAGACTAACATCGAGTTTTAAATCCCCCACTTCTTTCCTCGTCCCCCGGGCCTGGAAAGCAGCTAAATTGTAGGGACACGGCAGTGCCGTGTCCTGACTTAGATATCCTAGTTATTAGCCGCCCCAAACCTTCTTCAAAACATCTTGAGGAGAGATGTCTGCCATTTTGCCAGTAGGAGATTTAATGCCCAAAAATCGATCGCTCTTTGGCAACAATTTCGCCGGTTCAGTCGGGCCAAACAAAGCTATTGTATAAGTTTGAACCGCCACAGCTAAGTGCATCGGCGCACTGTCAGTACATATCATCAAATTAGCAGCAGCAATTGTCGCCGCCAACTTGCCGACATCATCCGGCGAGATAACTTTTACATTCGGACATAACTCGACTAACTTTGTCACGAAGTCTGCATCTTCTGGGCCTTTCACAACAACAACGGGCAAATTCGGCTGCCGCTGCTGACAATCTTCAATTATTTGCTTCCAGTTGTCTGTAGGGTAAATTTTGTCAATACCTTTAGACACAGCTAATTGACTGGAACCGCCGTGAATCAAAATGTAGCCGCTTTCTTTTACGCCCAACCGCTGCTGTTCGGCTTCCGCCCACTGAATGTCCTGTTTTGGTACATTAATTGCGATCGCCGGACAAGGATTTGTAATGTTAAATCCTTGCAGCAAATCATGGTACATTGAAGCGGCGTACTGTTCAGTTTTCAGCGGTACTGCAGCGGTGAGAAATCGAGCACCGTTGGTTCCCGAATAGCCAACTCTCTGCGGAATGCCGGTCAGCCACAGCAGCAGCCCTACAGTCCACCGCTGGCCTAGGGAAATAACTGCTTCGTATTCGCGATCGCGAATTACGCCCAGTAAATTGCCCAAATCTGCCATAGCGTTGCGGTCTTTGAAATTGTACGTCAAGACTTCTTTGACGGATTTGCAGACTCGGTAAGCACCCTTTGCCCTCGGTTCCACGATGACATCAATTTGCGCGTCGGGATAGGACTGCTTGAGGTCATCAAGAGTGGGGAAAAATAAAATTTGGTCGCCAATCCCGCCAGGGACAAGTGCTAGTATTCGCATCATAAACGATCGGGCTATTATTGATCGAGGTAGCTCTCAGAGATCGGCTCTCAACTATCAGCTTATAGTATTTCTAGACCTTAAAAGCTACTGGCTGACAGCTAAACAACTGACTCAAAAGTACAGGACGCTCTTATTATATATATCTAGTTGGGTTAAAAACGGTTAGTAAATGCACTTATTAATTCCTGCAGCGGGTTCGGGGCGACGGATGGGCAGTCAGCGGAACAAACTGCTGCTGACTTTGCTCTCTAAACCTTTGCTGAGTTGGACTTTGGCTGCGGCTGAAGCTTCGCAGCACATTAGCTGGATTGGCATCATGGGCCAGCCAGACGATTTTCCTGATTTTAAAGCAATTCTGAGCGATTTATCTTTGGTTAAGCCCGTGGAACTGATTCAAGGAGGCGCCACCAGGCAAGAGTCAGTTTACAACGGTTTGCAGGCTTTGCCCCCCAATGCCGATCGAGTGTTGATTCACGACGGCGCGAGGTGTTTGGCAACTGCTGAATTGTTCGATCGATCTGCAGAGGCCCTCTTGACCTGTCCGGGCTTGATTGTCGCCGTCCCGGTCAAGGATACGATTAAGGTCGTAGATAAGCGTCGGATCGTGCGAGACACCCCAGACAGAAGCAATTTGTGGGCAGCCCAGACTCCCCAAGGATTTGAAGTGAAATTGTTAAAGCAGTGTCACGAAGAAGGGCGACACAAAGGTTGGGAAGTTACCGACGATGCGGCTTTGTTTGAAAAATGCGGTTTACCAGTGCAAATTGTGGAGGGAGAAGAGACGAATTTGAAAGTCACAACGCCCGTTGATTTAGCACTAGCGGAATTTATTTTACGGCAAAGATACGGGAAATAGTTTTGAAGTGTGTAAGGCGAAATTGGGAATTGGCAAGGGGAATTGGTAAGCTAACTAAGTCCTCATAAAAACTCAGAATACCCAGATACCCGACTTTTAAAAGAAGTTGGGTATCTAATAACCCTCGCCTTTTAGATTTAATTAAATTGACCTACTTAGTAAGGGCTGGCTGTTGGTCGGACAATAATTTCGCTAACATCAACATCGTCAGGTTGTTCGATCGCAAATACAATCGATCGCGCGATCGCAGCAGCAGGAATAGCTATTTTGCGGAATTCTTGCATTCCCGATCTTGCAGTTTCATCAGTGATGCTCTCGGCTAACTCAGACTCCGTTACTCCAGGAGAAATCACCGTCACCCGAATGTCGCCTCCAATTTCTTGTCTCAAGCCTTCTGAGATGGCTCTAACGGCGAATTTAGTAGCACAGTAAACAGCAGCAGTAGGAGAAACCGCGTGTCCGCCGATCGAGGAAAGATTAATAATCTGACCAGATTTTTGTGCTTTCATGACAGGAAGTGCTGCCGCGATGCCGTACAAAACACCTTTGATATTGACATCAATCATTTTATCCCATTCCTCAACTTTCAGTTGTTCGAGTGCGGATAGAGGCATGATGCCAGCATTGTTAATCAGGACATCTACCCGATCGAACTTGCTCTGGGCAAATTGAACGAGATCCTCCATTTGACTGCGTTGCGTGACATCGAGAGCCTGGTATTCGACTGTTCCACCCTCCGCACGAATGTCCTTGGCGATCGCTTCTAGGCGATCGGTGCGACGTGCACCCAAAACCACTCGCGCGCCGTTTTTAGCAAGCAATTTAGCAGTGGCTTCACCAATTCCGCTACTCGCTCCAGTGATGATAATAACCTTTCCATTTAAGTTTGACATTGATATCTCCTATTTTTGTGATGTTACTGGGAACTTGATATTATTTTCCTGAAACAACTCTTTGAGAGTTCCTGCTGCAATCAAGGCGCGGGGAAAGCCGGAAGTCACTGTGGTAATATAAATAACTTCCATCAGTTCTTCCGGCGTAGCACCGTAATTCAAGGCATATTGAGCGTGAACTTTGAATTGCGGCATTGTGCCTTGTGCCGCAAACCCTGCAAGTGATATAAGCTGGCGGGTTTTATTATCTAGCACCTCACGAGCCCAGATATCGCCTAGGGAGTATTTGAGCGTCATGTCAGCAAGTTCTGGGAAATCTTTTTGAAGCTGAACAAAATGCGGTGGCAAACCTTTTCCACCTGACAAACTATTCAGAACTTTTTCGCCCCGCTCTTGGCGTGTCATTGTTTCAGAAGGTTGTAGAACTGTTTCTGGCGATCGGGTAGGTGAAACCATAAATATTGCTCCCGCTACGGTGAAAGTTAAAAATTGCTTGTTCATGATTTTGCCTCGCTTATAGATTTGCTAATATTTTCCTTGAAGTGAGGTTGATTTTAATTAAAGAAACATATTGCAGTGCAACAGCTTTAGCCCCGATCGCTTCGATCGCAGATACGACATTTTGGGCATCCTCCTCGCTGTTGTGATATGTCACGATGACATCGACTCCTTTTGTGGCAAGGGTCAAAGCGGTATTTTTGCCAAGTCCTCGGCTCGCCCCTGTTACCAATGCGATTTTTGTCTTGTCTTTCGTCATTGCCTTATCCTTTTACTGTTTCATTCAGATGTGTTCATCCTATGAGTAAAAGCATGGGTTTTGAATACACAGACCTCGCAATTTATTGCCTAATCCTCCAAAGCAAGATTTTATGAATGGATAAAGATGTTCTATAATGCTTAAAAGATAATGATTAAATTAGTCGAGAAAACCACATGGCGATTGAAATAATCAACCAAGTAATAAATCAAGATGCGATCGGCAATCAGTGTCAAGAACTGGCGGCCTTGCTAACTCGGCACACCGACGGCAAAGGAAACGGTTTTCATAAAACAGACATAGACAAACTGGAATTTATGCGAGAATCTTCTGTTTCCGCCGCACAGCACGCTGTCTATCAACCTATTCTCGGCATCGTCATTCAGGGCAAAAAAGAAGCCTTGCTGGGTGAGGAAACTTATCGTTATGGCGAGGCTCAATATCTTGCGATCTCAGTTGATTTACCTCTGAGTGGATTTGTTGTAGAGGCCACTCCAGACAAGCCGTATTTAGGATTCAAGCTGAATTTAGACCCACGCCAACTCTGCGATATTATCACTGCCCAAACCAAGCCAAGCGCAAGCAAGAAAGAAAACTCTGTCAGAGGCTTATTCGTCAGCACTGCCGATGCGCCGTTGCTCGATTGCGCCCTCAGACTGACACGACTTTTGGATACGCCGCAGGATATCCCGATGCTGGCACCGATGATTATCCGCGAAATCTATTATCGTCTTTTAATGGGTGAGCAAGGCGAAGCTGTGCGCCAAATCGCAACATCTGGCAGCAATATGCAGCGCATCGCTGAGGTGCTCAAACTGATTAAAACTGATTTTGCAAAACCGATGCGGGTTGAGGATTTGGCAGGACAAGCCAATATGTCTCCTTCATCTTTCCATTACCATTTCAAGGAAGTGACATCGATGAGTCCACTTCAATATCAAAAGCAATTAAGACTATTAGAAGCACGTCGCCTGATGCTTGCCGAAAACTCCGATGCGGCAAATGCTGCCTATCAGGTGGGTTATGAAAGCCCCTCACAGTTCAGCCGCGAATATTCTCGTATGTTTGGTGCGCCGCCGATCAGGGATATTGAGCGTTTGCGTACTGCTTGAGCGTCACTGTTTCGACTATATTGGTTTTGTTCCGTTAATACAAGTGGAGGATGAAAGCAATGGAATATAGCGGTACATGGCGGATCGCAGAGATGGCAATGTGGGATAGTGATTATTTGGACATGGAAGTTGAAGCCTATATCGAGATTGATGAAGCAGGTTCAGGAGAATTTCAATTCGGTTTAGTATCAGGTGAAATTGACGGCGAAGTCGTAAAAGATGGAAAGGATCAGCGATTTGAGTTTACATGGGACGGTAATGACGAGAACGATCCTGCATTTGGTAGCGGTTGGCTCAAATTACAGGATAAAAACTCGGTAGATGGTCGAATCAAATTCCACCAAGGCGACAGTTCTAGTCTTGTTGCAAAACGCATGAAATAGGCAATCAGCGATCGTACTATTTTATGCCATTTTTTTAACCGCAGATGAACTCAGATAAAATCCCATCCGCGTTCATCTGCTGATATCTGCGGTAACAAAATCCCAATCTAACCAATAACCAATAACAACTGACTCAGGTTTTTCATGAAGGATTAATCGGAAAATCGCCCTCACTATCAACGTCTGCGGCACTTTTAACTAAATCCAAAAACGCAAACACGGCCGGAATTAACAGCCCATCCCTCAAAACAGCCACCCCGATTACCCTCTCAAAATCCGCCGGTAAACTGCAAACTTTCACCGAAGACGGTATCGGTTCCGCAGCCAAACGGGGCAGAATAGCTGCACCCAAACCTTGCATCACCATACTGACAATCGTTGAATCTTCGCTGAGTTCGTAACCGATATTTATGGGAAAATCCGCAGTCGTCAAATACTTGCGAAGCGGTATCGAACAAGCATTTTCTATCGGCTGCAAAATCAGCGGATAATTCGCTAATTCTTCCCACGTAATCTTATCACTTTTACATTGCGCCTTCGGCGGCAGCAAAACCAGATATTTGTCCCGCAAAATTTCTCTAGTTTCAAATTCATCGGAGATGGGAAGGGAAACAAAGCCGATGTCTGCTTTGCCCGATCGCAAAGCTTCTTCCACAGCTTGAGTATAATAAACTTCGGTAATGCTGACCGTAATTTTGGGAAAGCAACTGCGAAATTTAGCAATAATACCCGGTAGGATATGAGTGGCGACACTCCGAAAAGTAACTATCCGTACCTGGCCTCCCTGCAAACCTTTTTCTAAATCCGCTTCTTTGACCATCATTTCTAACGATCGCACGATTTGACGCCCGTGACTCACTACCCTTTGCCCCACCGGCGTCAGTTGAGCACCGTGTCGCCCCCTGTGAAATAGCTGCACTCCCAATTCTGTTTCTAAAAAGGCGATGGCGTGGCTGACTGCTGACTGGGACAGTTCCAATTGCAAAGCCGCCTCGCTAAAATTTTCACACTCTGCTACAGCTATCAAAGCCTGAATTTGAGAGAGTTTCATCCGCCGCGTATTGATTTCATTCATAGCCTTTTGCCCGATCGTCAATCTATCTATTTTATTCATACAATCTATGCAAGCAATGATTTGATTGTCAATAACCAAAGAGTTAAGGTGAATTTATTAGATAAGAGATTGACTTTCACAGGAATTTCACGCCAACAATAGTGGGCTGTAATTGCGCTGAGAATATTACAAATTTAAGCATTTATTGTAATTTTAATTAGTGCAAATCTTGTGGAAAATATAAGTTGAAGGTGTGGGATATGTCTACTTGCAAAAATCCAATCGATACCCCAAGTATCCAAATTTTTTCGATGACCGATCGAGCTAACCCATCCGAAAAACATAAAGGGCTATCTCTCTTTTTAGCAATAAAAAAAATTGGGCAGTTTTTGCTCTACCTCATTTCGAGTGAGGACGAACTGAGAATTTGGCAGACGTGCGATCGCTATGGTAACACTTGGTGGCACGGTTGCGATCGGGCTACAGGTCGCTCTACCTGCGTGGCGACGGATGATGAAATGCGCGCTTGGATCGATCGGCGTTATTGCCAATAGTAGTGTGTGGGTTGCGTGGAAATGAAGTGAAATACAGCCCTCGATTAGCAATTACCCATTAGCAATTACCAAGTAGCAATTACCAAGTAGCAATTACCAATTACCAAGTAGGAGATGCTATGCTTCAAATATCTTCCGAATGTGCAGCGCCAGATCGCATTATTCTGATGGAAAACGAGGTATACAGATTGCCTCAAACTCATCGAGAAATTCAAGTTTTGTCAGGAATTGCTTGGATCACGCTTGACCAACAGGACATCATCTTGCAAAGTTCTGAAAAAGTATCGCTTCCACCCAGCAAAAACTTTGCTGTCATATCCGCTCTCAACAATAAGCCGCTGATTATGGCCGTCTGGCAAGACAAAAACCCAGTCATGGGATTTTAGATTTTAGATTTTAGATTTTGGATTGAAGAATTGGGAATGACTGATTTTGTATGGGTTTGAAGCACGGGTCTACAGTTGCCTTCTTTTTTGAAACTGGTATCAGAACCTAGAGATGGAGAAAAAAATTGGCAGGAACACCCCAAAAAGCTCTATCTTAATAGTTATCACTTAGCTATTGGAGGACTCGATCGGTGCACCGCCGCTCTTACCACTTCAGCTATCTCGCAGCTATAAGTATTGTGTTATCGCCCGCACTCAGCTTGCTGGCAATTTCAGACGCCCGCGCTTATGCCCCAATTATAAATGCGAGGCGCGCCCAAGCGAGCGACCAGGCTCAAGCAACTGACCCCAAAACGCAAGCAGACGAACTCTTTGAAACAGGAGTAAAACAGCACCGCGAGGGTTTGTTTCGAGAAGCAATCGAGACTTTTGAGCAAGTTTTGGCAATCCGCAAGCAACTAGGCGACCAAGCGGGAATCGGAGAAACCCTCAACAATATGGGGGAAGTTTATGGCGAAATGGGTTTGAGGCCCAAAGCTTTGGAAGTTCTGCAGCAAGCTTTAGTCATTCACCGAGAAATCAGCGGAGGGCGTCGTATCGCGCGCACTCTCAATCTCATCGGTTTCGTCAACCGGATTGGGGACAATTTTTCCGAAGCGATGAAACTGCACCAAGAAGCTTTGGAACTTGCCAAAACTACCGACGACCAAATTGAAATTGGAGAATCCCTCCACAACATCGCGGCCGTGTACGCAGAACAGGTCAATTACGCCAAGGCGATCGAATTTTACCAGCAAGCGCGAACGATTCGCACGGCCGCCGGCGATAAACGCGATTTAGGCCGTACCCTCAATAATATGGGCGGCGTCTACTACAACATCGGCGACTTTAATAGAGCGATGGAATTTTACCACCAAGCTTTAGCAATTCGCCGGGAAATCGGAGACAGGGCTGGCGTCGGCCGCCTCCTCAACAACATGGCACTTACCTCCCGCAAACTCGGCAAAGATACTCAAGCGCTGATATATTTTCAGCAAGCAATACCGATGTTAGAAGCAATCGGCGACAAGACAAGTATCGGACGCTTGCTCAACAATATGGGCGCAATTCATGAAAGTCTCGGTCAAAATGCTCAAGCTCTCGAATCCTACGAGGAAGCTTTAAAAATTGCTCGTGAGGGCGGTGACAAAGCCGGAGAAACTACAGCGAGGGAGGGCATTAAGCGATTGTCTTCCAGTCAGCTTGTACCGCAATAAGAGTAGTTAGTAAGTCGGGTCGAAGGAAGTAAAACCAGATATTTAAGGAATTGAAAATGATAGATTTTTGAACAATAACTTGCTATGATTGCCTGGATGTAACATTAATCAGCCAGTGCCTCGCAACGATATTGACCGTATCAGAGAGAAAATTCGCCTCCGCCAGTACGATATGTCAGCCCACGCAATGGAAGAAATGGCTGAGGACTTGCTGACTATCCTGGATGTAGAAGAGGCGGTTCTGAGCGGTCAGATTATCCGGGTTGAAAAAGACGACCCCAGAGGTACAAAATATGTAGTAGTGGGGACTGCACTGGATCGACAAACACCTGTTGGAGTGGTTGGACGTTTCGCTAGTAACGGACGTTATCTAATCATCACGGTTTATGAAGTCACTCAACTTAATGGCTAATTGTATGTATAAATACAGATGTGAGTATTGCGAAGGAACCGTTCAACCCCGCACTGTCAAGCGCGAGGCATTCAAACATAAAAATGGATTTGTCATTCTTGAAGATGTGACCATCGGTGTTTGCGATAACTGCGGCAATCGATACTATTCAGCCGATATTCTTCATGCGGTTCATGCCGTTGCAACTGGAGCGAGATTGCCTGAAAGAACCGAACAAATTCCGGTTACTCATTTAGAATCAGCATAACCAGTGGAGCGCTTTAATTTCATTAAAACGCTGTGACGATAAAGAAGACTGTCCGGGCGTGAAGATTGGAAGCGATGGGAGCATCTCACTTATGCAGCCCTCCGCTAGAAATTGGAGCCAGGAGTCAGGAGTCAGGAGTCAGGAGGAAAGAAGAAGGAGGAAGAAGGAAGGAGGAAGAAGGAAGGAGCCATTATAAGTGTTTTTACAAATATGAGATGCTCCCGAAGCGATCGACCGACTTTTGCGACGATTTGACATTCATCTGCAACTCGTTGTATAATTGGTTGCCGAAAATATATAACTCAAAAACCGGAAAAAGGCTTCAGGAGCACTATAATTTGATTAATATCGCGATCGCAAGATAGAAACAGTTTCTGTAGTAATTCGTCTGCCAGAGCGGCCGCACAACCATTAATCTAAGCTATGGATATCCGTACCGAAAAGCCAGAAGATGTAGAAGCTGTTCGCAACATTAACATTGCGGCATTCGGGCGAGAAAATGAG
Organism: Microcoleus sp. AT8-A3; assembly: GCF_036705675.1. Lineage (NCBI taxonomy): Bacteria > Bacillati > Cyanobacteriota > Cyanophyceae > Oscillatoriales > Microcoleaceae > Microcoleus > Microcoleus sp. AT8-A3. The sequence continues at coordinate 15,583 of NZ_JAUBVD010000029.1, read as the reverse complement.
GCTAATCTAGTCGATCGATTGCGGGGAATTGCATCTACATTTTCCTTCGTTGCGGTACAATCCGATCGCATTGTCGGACACATTTTCTTCAGTCCGGTTGTCGTGGAGGGCAAATGTTCTAGCAATTTGTCGATTCAGGGGTTGGCGCCAGTCGCAGTTCTACCCAACTATCAGCGGCAAGGTATAGGAACGCTGCTGATTCGGGAAGGTTTAAAAGAGTGCGGGCGATCGGGATTTCAGGCAGTGGTTGTGCTCGGTCATCCAGATTTTTATCCGCGTTTTGGATTCATTCCTGCTAGTAGAAAGAGCTTAAAATGTGAATATGATGTGCCCGATGAAGCGTTTATGGTGTTGGAGTTAGAACGTGGAGCCTTGCAGGATTGCAGCGGAACGGTGAAGTATCGATCGGAGTTTAGTTTATGCGAGTGATATTAATTGGGCCCTTCATCCGAATTATTCATCTCTCTCCGCTCTCCCTCTGCGTTCTCTGCGTTCTCTGCGGTTAAATCATTCCGATGCAACCGGAACTGATCTGACGAACTGGCGGTTTTTATTGTGAAGTATCGTAAAAAATTATAAAAATAACATTTAGTAGTCACAGTGGAAAATAGTTGTGCTGTACTTGCCTTTGTGAACCATAAAACCTGTACAACTATTACCCAGCAAAGTTATTTAAACGCCCCCTTTCCCCTTCTCCCCTTTTGCACCTTGCAAAGCAAAAATCGGAGTTTGAGCAGATTTCCCCTTCAGAGCAACAGATCCCAAAGCCTCGCAAATAAAGTTTAGCTCGATCGACTCACACACCCTTTCACCAATCAAAATTTGGTTTTCCCCCGCCTTGCTCATCAACCGAGCCGCCGTATTCACCGTATCGCCGAGAATATTAAACTCCCTGCGCCCTCGCGGTTCCCCAACCTCAGCAGCAAACACCGGCCCCAGGGATAGCCCAATTTGACAGCTTACTTTTACTTCTTCACCCGCGATAATTACCAGAGGCAAACCTGCAATCATATCTCGGATCGCAATCGCCGCACTAGCCGCGCGGCTGGCGTCATCCCTGTTAGCGTCGGGCACGCCAAAATAAATCAGCATATCCGAACCGTCTAAGTGCGCCGTTACTTTTTGCAACACGCCCCCTTTAGCTGAGACTACAGCATCGATCGACGCAAACACCCTAGAAAAAGCAACTATCAGATTGACTTCTTCCTCCAGCGAAGCTTTGTCTACAGACTCTGGTAAACCAATCAAGTTGACAAACATCACCGTCGGTTCAGGAAAATCCGGCGGAATTTTCCGCCTGTCTGCATTTTCCACCAGCAGTCTCAGGATAGTTTTGGGAATATAACTAGCAAGGGGTTCAAGCCGATTCACAGCTTCCCCGATTTCTTTTACCAAGCCCGCCACGCTGCGATCGAGCAATACCGAACTCGGCATCCGCCGCCCAGTCAAAGTGATATCATACTCTCCGAGTCTATCGTCCGTGAAATCGTCCGCCACCAAAAAATAACCCTGCTTCCCAGGTTCAAAACGAAATTGCTCTCCCAAAGACTCTCTAGCAGTTTCAGTCACACACACCCGCCCCACAGTCCCAGAACCCTCAGCTTGCTTAGCTTGCTGGACTGAATGCCCCAGCAGTACGTGAGCCATCCGCAGCGGCGTACCGATGTCAGCACTAATATAGCGCCCGCAGTGGATGCCCACCCGCATCCTCAAAGACAAAACACCCCGCGCCGTTTCAATATTGGCAAATTCAGCCATCGCCCGCTGCATCCGCAAACCCGCCCGCACCGCCCTCGCTGTATCCTCTTGGTAAACCCCTGACGGAAACTGCACCAGCATCGCATCTCCGGTAAACTCCAGCAAATCCCCGCCCGATTTGCTGACAATTTCAATCATTGAGGCAAAATAGTCGTTAATCACGCCCAGCAGGGTTTCAGCTCCCTTGCGCCCCTGGGTAGCGTTCGCTTCCAACAGCGAGGTAAACCCTGCCAAATCGGTAAACAGCAAGGTGCCTGTTTGCCACTGGTAGCGCACCTCCCCTGGGTTGGGCGGAGATTCGGACACGGGCCGGGGCACGTAGTCATGGAGGATGTAGCGCAGAGTTCGCAGGTGATCGAAAACCCCCATTAGCGTTGCGGGGGACGGATCTACCCACGCAGCAGCGTACAGTTGAGCGGAAAGGAGCGATCGCAGCCGCAGTTCGATCGCAGCCAAGGGAGGATTGTAGGTTAATCTATTAATAATTTCCACCTAAGTTTATTCTTAAAAAATAGGGTAAGTTCTATCAATGTAGAGGCAACACCAATAGCTCGACTTTATACCATTATGATAAGTTTCCAGTGACTCCATACCAGCCAAACCCACAACCCACTAGAGAAACTTCCGAACGTCACAGCTTGCTAGCTCCCGATTTGATCCGAGCTGCTCGATCGGCCTATGGTATGTATCTGAAAGTGCATTCCGAGCAGATGCAGCGTCCGGCGGGTGTAGTTGTCAGTCAAGGAAGCGATCGAGGTCAGGTAATTTTTGCTTCGCAGCCGATTTTATTGCCCGGTGAACGTTTTGTTACTTTTGAGGAAATTGAATCTCAAATGTATTAATTGCTAATTGGTCATTGGTGGTAATTGGTAATTGATAATTAAGCATAGGGCATGGGGAATTGGTAATTAGTCACTAATATTATGTCCCCTCGAACGCTCGCACTAAAATAGGTTTCTAGTGAAGAGCCATGTTTTCAGGATTTTATGAAAACTTGCATTCTTGACTATTAATACCTTTTATGATGGGTAATTGACCGTACAAGCTCTAACAACTGAGAACTAACTATTGAGAAGTAACAAGTGATACATAACCCCAGTCAACAGTGAACAGTCAACAGTCAACTTAATGGAAATAATCTTTAATTGCCTTGTCATGGCGATCGTCTTTATTGTCGGATCGGCTATTGGCAGCTTTCTAAATGTGGTAGTCTATCGGTTGCCTGCGGGTTTGTCGGTGATCAACCCTCCTTCTCGCTGTCCCAAATGTTTAAATCAACTCAGAACTTACGAAAATATACCCGTTTTCGGTTGGCTGTGGCTCCGAGGCCGCTGCAATCACTGCCGCAGTCGGATTTCTGTCCGCTATCCACTGGTGGAAGCAGCTACGGGTTTGCTGTTTTTGCTAATCTTTTGGCGGTTTGGCGTAACAGTGCAAACTCTTGGTTTTTGGGCTTTGTTTAGCTGGCTGTTGGCTTTGTCTTTGATTGATTGCGATACAATGACTTTGCCTAATTCATTAACTCGATCGGGTTTGGTGCTCGGATTGGTTTTCCAGGTGGCGAAAGGTTGGTGGCCGACATTTAGTTCGATCGACTCGGTAAACTATCTGGTACTCGATGGGATCGCCGGAGCAGTTGTCGGGTTGTGGCTGTTTGACGCGATCGGACTCGCCGGGACGATCGGGCTGGGGCAGAATGCTATGGGCGCCGGAGATACCAAATTGGCAGCCTTGATGGGAGCTTGGCTGGGGTGGAAATACTTGCTGCTAGCGGGATTTATTGCCTGTGTCGCCGGGGCTTTTGTCGGTGGCGGGGCGATCGCCCTCGGCTGGCTCGATCGGCGTCAACCCATGCCTTTCGGCCCGTTTCTGGCTCTCGGTGCAGCAATTACTGCTCTGTGGGGCGAAGCGATCTTATCTACTTACTTGCAGTTGTTTTTTCCGAATTTTAGTTTCTGATCGGCAGGCAGTCAGGCGCGATCGAACATAACATTGTCTCAAAAATTGGTAAAATTGTTCCGTGTCTTGGATTACACTTACAACAACTAGCTTTCGTTGGGAAGCGGAATTAATGCAGCAGCTCCTAGCTGCCCATGAAATCCCGGCCCGGATTGTAGACTTGGGCATAGCATCTTATTTGGGGGCTGGAAGTGCTACAGCCCTGCAAGTTCTTCCAGAACACCAGCGAACAGCATCGCTCCTCATCAGTCCCGTTGAAGATGAGCCAGAAGCGGGTGATTAGTCATTAGTCATTAGTCATTAGTCACTGAACAACTAGCAATTGACAACTAGCAACTAACAACTAACAATTACTAATTACCAATTACCAATTCCCAATTACCAATTACCAATTACCAATTACCAAGTTTTAATGTCTCTATTTGATTGGTTTGCAAATCGACGAAAATCAGTACCGAACTCCCAAGAACGGCCGGAACGAGAAATTGCGGACGGACTTTGGAATAAATGCGAAGCTTGCGGTGCCCTCAGTTATACCAAAGACCTGCGAGCAAATCAAATGGTTTGCTTGGAATGCGGGCATCATATCAGAGTTTACAGTGACGATCGCATCGAGCAGTTGATCGATCCCAACACCTGGGTGCCCCTTAACGAAGGACTGCACGCCACAGATCCTCTGAAATTTCGCGATCGCAAAAAATATAGCGATCGACTCCGAGAATTTCAAGAAAAAACAGGCCACCTAGACGCCGTAGAAACAGGCATCGGCAAACTGGAAAATTTGCCAGTCGCCCTCGGAGTCATGGAATTTCAGTTCATCGGCGGCAGCATGGGCTCAGTAGTCGGAGAAAAGCTGACTCGCCTCATCGAACACGCCACGCGGGAACGCTTGTCCGTAATCATTGTCTGCGCTTCCGGTGGTGCAAGAATGCAAGAAGGAATGCTCAGCTTGATGCAAATGGCTAAAATCTCCGGGGCTCTGGAACGCCACCGGGAAGCGAGACTGCTTTACATCCCGATTTTGACCCACCCGACCACCGGCGGCGTCACCGCCAGTTTTGCCATGCTGGGAGACATTATAATTGCAGAGCCAAAAGCTACTGTGGCCTTTACGGGCGGCCGGGTAATCGAACAAACTCTGCGGGAAAAGCTACCGGAAAATTATCAAACTTCCGAATACTCCTTCGCCCACGGTTTTGTAGACTTGATTGTACCCCGGACTCAATTAAAGAAAACTCTTGCTCAGCTCATCAGCCTCCACCAGCCCCAGCCTTTCTTGGCAGACTCGGAATTTCCCGCCCTCAATGGCAGCGATAGCCACGCTTTGCCCCCGCAGACTCACGCTTTCAAACTTTCTCCCTAAGCTGTCGCGCCGGAGGATTGTCTGTTGGTGAGTCCGGGGCACCGAGGGAAATTTCTGAGGAATTCCTCAAAACCGGGCTTCTACCAAAAATATTGAGTTTGTTAACGAGACGTTCACGCAGACACCGGGTTTTGATCCCCGCCCGCCCAACTCCTATTGGTAATAACGACCCAGCAGTGGGATGATATTGATCGGAAGTTGATTGGCCCTGAAGTTAGGCTGGGCAAAAATGCCTAGTCGCAGTTAGCGGTGAGTTAGCTTGCGATAGATCGAACAAAATCTCAGAACAAACTAACAGAACAAGCTCACAGCGCTTTCTAAAATTGTCCGGCTTTCAGTTAATAGCCGTCAACTCAATTTTTACCTGTCAGCGACCTAAAAATTATGGGTTTTGCAGACCTGTCCATCGCAGAAATAGCAGAGGACTTCAACGTCCCTGTTGAAGAGGTGATCCGCTTGTGCGATGAGTTGGAAATTGCCTACAAGCACCCTCAAACCCGTTTGGCTTTGGAGGATGTTAAGGCAATTATGTCCACTCTCGAAAAAAGGCGCGACTCAAAACTTCTTGCAGATTAGATCGCAAAATTCCTCTACCTTTAAAGGTATAGCTGCACAAACTTTCGCCAGTTGTTGCAGAAAGAGGGAATTTTGAACACAAATCTGTTTGCCAGCTATACTCTCTTAGCGTTCAATAATTTGCCGGATTTTTTTAAGGAGAACCATGCTTAAAAGATATTTCATTGCTCTGACCGCTGTATTCTTGAGCTTTCAGTTATTTGTCAGCAGTGCGATGGCTATCGAACTGAGTCCTGAACTTCGCACTCTGCCTTTGAATGACAAGGGTACTCCAGTGGTGCTGAGCCTCAAACAAGTTGAGCAAGGCAAACGCCTGTTCAATTCGGCTTGCGCTCAATGTCACGCTGCGGGCATGACCAAAACTGACCCGAACGTGAATTTGAGCCCGGAAACTCTGGCTTTGGCCAACCCGCCCCGGAATAATATTGAGTCGCTGGTGGACTTTATGAAAAATCCCACCACTTACGACGGGTTTGAGGAAATTTCGGAACTGCATCCGAGTATGAAGAGTGCGGATATTTTCGCTGAGATGAGAAATCTCTCGGATGAAGATTTGTACGCGATTGCCGGTCACATTCTGTTGCAGCCGAAAATTGTCTCCAAGCAGTGGGCTGGTGGCAAAGGCGCTCGCTAATCGATTTTAGATTTTAGATTTTGGATTTTGGATTTTGGATTGGGAGATGGCTGAAGTTCGGCAAGGATTGCTGGCTGGTCGTTTTTCGCTCTAAAATCTGAAATCTAAAATTTACCTCCTGCTCATTGATTATCGCAAAAGGTTGTAGTCCCTCATGCTGCGTCGTGGTGCTTTTGTCTGCTTTCTGTTGGGGATGTTAATTATTTTGCCACTCGTGCTGTTGGCTCCTCAACCTGTTTTGGCTGCTGCCGATTCTTACGTGAATAGGTATTTACAAGCCAGCGAACCTGTGGCTCTGGAGTTGGACTCTGAGGGACATACTCGCTTGTTTTCGGCGTTTGATTTGTCTGCGGGCAAGGTATTGTTCGAGCAAAATTGCCTGAATTGTCACGTCGGAGGAGCTAATTTGCCCGATCCGACGATATCTCTGTCTTTGGCTGACCTCAAGGGGGCAACGCCTCCCCGCAACAACATCAATAGTCTGGTGGCGTATCTGAGAGAACCGATGACTTATGACGGTACTGAGGAGACTTTTTGGTGCCGCCAAGTGCCGGAAAGCTGGATGCCACAGGCTGAGATTGAAAATTTAGCGGCTTTTGTGATCCGGGCGGCTCAGAAAGCTCCGGGCTGGGGCGTGGAGAATTTTGAGAGTTGAATTGCTACTGCCAAAAAGTGGTAAATTACTCGGAAGAAGGCGATACGACTGCGCGATCGCGCCTGTTAAAACAGGTAAAATATCTAAAGAATCACCCTTTGCGTGTCCATTAGAGGAGAACTGCGTTGAAAAGACTCTTATCGATCGCCCTATTAGCGTTCGCAATTTTTACCGTCGGCTTTGGTCGCCCTGCTTTGGCAGGTGATGCTGTTAAAGGAGCTAAAATCTTTAGCTCCAACTGTGCTGCTTGTCACATCGGTGGCGGCAACGTGGTTATGGCCCAGAAAACCTTGAAAAAGGAAGCTCTTGAGAAGTACGGCATGAATTCTCTGGAAGCTATTACCACTCAGGTAACTAAGGGCAAAAATGCTATGCCTGCTTTCGCCGGCCGCTTGAAGCCAGAACAAATCGACGATGTAGCAACCTACGTGCTCGAGCAATCTGAGAAAGACTGGAAAGGCTAAACTGCCTCTTGGAAGTCGGGCAACCTGGGCGGGTTTGATTTAATTTAAAACTTGTCCTCCCGATCGCACCCTCTCTCACCCTTTGGCGAATAAACATCGGTTTGCAGCGATCTTAACCTATTTGGGAAAGCGCGCCAGAAATCCAATTTTTATTAGCTCAATGGCGAGGGAGGGACATTTTATTTTAGATTTTAGATTTTAGATTTTGGATTGAAGAATTGAAGAATTGAAGAATTGAAGATTTGAAGATTTAAAGATTTGAGATTGCTAAATGCTGACTTTGTATAAACTGTCAAGCACCTTATACAGCACTTTCCAGGTAAGTGAAGTACAGAGAAACCGGGTTTCTTGAATAAAACCGGTTTCTGGCGAGAAATCCAGAAGAAACCCGGTTTCTGGGGTGTACTTTATAAACCTGGAATCCGCTGTATTAAGATTCATGTATTGAAGCCCGTCATAAATTGGGGTGGTGTGCTAGGATGTAAACCCTTTACTAGCAAAGCCTTGAAATCCAAATTAAAGTCGATCGGGGATCTGGAATCTACACCTGCCATGAACGTAAAAACATCAGCAAAAGTTAAAACTCCAGTTAAAACTCTCGGAGACGCTGCATCTGGGGCGATTGAGAAATATTTCCGCAAAAGTGTAGCGCACGAGGCTGAAGTTATCAAAGACAAAGACGCGGAAGAACTTCATCAAATGCGCGTGGGATTGAGACGTTTGCGATCGGCTGTGACTGGTTTTGCTCCGGTTTTAGATTGGCCAAAAGAGGCTTCTGAACGTAAAATTGGTAAGGTGGGGCGGATTCTGGGAACTCTCAGGGATTTGGATGTGATGCTCGAAAGTCTCCAAAATCGCTATTACCCGAATTTGCCGACTGAGGAACAGGAAGTTTTGGATAAGGCTTTGTCGAATTTGCTCAAACAGCGCCACCGGGCTTTGAAAGGGGTGAGGGCGATTTTAGAGCACAAAACCTACGAATCGCTGAAGCAGTCGATCGAGGATTGGCTGGAAAAACCGCAGTTTCAGGCGATCGAACATTTGCCAATTGCTGAGGTTTTGCCAGATTTACTGTTACCTCAAGTCAGCGAGTTTTTTCTCCATCCGGCTTGGCTGTTGGGTACAGAATATGAAGATGGCAAAGTTAAAATTGCTAAGGATTTAAATGCTGAGGCTGTCGAAGAGAAGTTAGCAGCCGAGGGAACTATTCTGCACGATTTGCGGAAGCAAGCTAAGCGGGTTCGCTATTTGATGAATCTGTTTGGCGATTTTTACAGCGAGACTTACGAAGTTTATGTCGAAGATGTGAAAGCTATTCAGGAATGTTTGGGCGATATTCAAGACAGTGAAGTTTTAGGCGAGTTTCTGACAGATTTTGTCGATCGCGATCTGGAAAAAGAGTTGCCGAAATTGGCTGGTTTGTTGGTCGAAAATCGCTATGCAGCTTGGCAAAAATGGCAGGTTTTGCAACGCAGGTATTTGAGTTCGGAAATGCGGCAAGGTTTTCGATCTGCTTTAATTCATCCTGTGGTTAAAGATGCTGCTAATGGAAAGTTGCCCCAGGAAAGTTAGGGTTTTTGGGCCCTGAGAATGCGATCGACTGCCGGGAGGGACTAAAAGAAGGATATTTGTAGGGACACGGCATTGCAGAGTCCTTCATTGTATAACTCAATCAAGGGCGATCGCTCTTGGGGAGAGGTTCAAGAAAAAACCTTAACAATTATTCTTTCCAGTAACGAGTTAAAACCCGAATTACTTCACGAGTGTGAAGTAAAAGAAAGGGCGATCGCGTTTTTTACCATAGAAAATCAGGACTGCAACCACTTCATAAACTTATTCGTCGCAGTACCAATCGACTCTCCCACCTGTTTCTTCAACCGCCACCGCTGAAATGCTTGTTCGTAATCTTCCCCTTCAGTTTGATAAACATTCCAAGCATTTAGTGACAACCCCAATCCCCACGTTAGTAAAATGAAAAGTGACCAAGAAAGCTCGTGCGAACCTGCTAGATTAAACAAAACTAAAAAAGTATTGATAATGCCGTACTTGGTCACATTTTTCTGCAATTTGCGACGACGGTAAGAGTTAAAAACCAGCTTTTCTTGAACTTCTCCTCTAGTTGCTAACCATTGCTGTTCCGCCGCTACAATATCCTGTTCGGAAATGCCCAATTCCGCTGCAATCTCGAAAAGCTGCACTCTGGATAATTCCCCTTCATCCTGTCGCCGCGCGATCGCAAGCTGTAAAATACCCTGAGCATCCTCTGAACCGTAAACTTGACTTATTTGACTTTCATTGGTTGCCATAACAGGTTTCCGATAATTCCTGACATCATTTCTATCATAGATATAGACGCAGTTAAACGATAGGTAGTGACATTGGCGGATTTCAACACCCGGACATTTGAGTGAGCAAGACTCCTGACTATGGGAGGGGAAATCGAAGAACCGATATATTTCCCCAAATGGCAACTAATTAATTTCCCGAACTGTGACTAAGTTGGCTATCTCGTTTCAACATAAATTGATAAAATATCCCAAACAAAATCACCGCAATCATTCCCACCACTAAAGAACCTTCACCCTCATGCCAATATTTAAACAAATCTAGGCGATAAGATGCAACTAACAATGCCATTCCCGCCACTCGCAAAACATTAATAATAAAACCCAAAATGACAGCGACACATATTACCAAAGCCTTATTTTGTTTAGTAGGAAACATCACCAAACAAATTACAGCTAAACCTAATAAGTAATTCATTGCCTCTATACCCGAACAACCCCCATTTACCAACACCCTTCCTGTCGGCAAAGCAACATAATTACCATCGCGTGTTACATCAAAACCGACATACCACAAAGAATAATAAGCAAATTTAGCAGTAAGCGAGGTAACAAAATCCACTAAAGGTAACGTAATGACACTGGGGGTGCCATGAAAAAATAGTATTACCAATTCACGCCAATATAGTTTTAAGTTCTGAAAACCTACCGCAAGTAGGCTCACACCTAAACCAGACAAAAAAGGTGCCAGTCTTAAAAAAGGCTCGGATTTACTGGAAACCACAGCACTTTGAAATAAAATAAAAGCTATTAATAGCGTCCCTGCTATTGTCGATAATAGGTCACTTTTTATCTCACGCTGTTTGAGAATATCCTGGTTGTCCCAAAGCAGGGAACCCACAGCGAACCAAAAAACTATACTCATCCAAAAATGAGCAACATCGTCCAGCTTCCACAGGAGTGTCATATTCAGAGTTACTAAGGCTGTGGCGATAATGATGAGCCAAAAAATTTTTCTCTTGAACATTTTAGATATTAGTTATTAGTTGATCGATGAGAGCCATACTGCGGACTGTTTTTGATTGCCAACCCTAGAATAAGGGTTTCCAGCCGATTCGGCAATCGAAGTACCAACGGAAAATCGATGGTTTTAGACTCCGAACTAAAAAACAGTCCAGACTATTCTTAGATGATATCATAAAAATAGTAGGGGATGTGGACAACTCAGTAGCTTGAACCCCTTCTACGGAAAGGACGTGGAGGATTTTAATCGCCGTTAATCTTTGAGATGAGGTTAGTAGACACTCTGGAATTTGATGAATGGTGAAACTCAGATGCAACGCATAGCTCAGCATTAGGACACCTAGTGAAAAGACTGTTACTCGAAATGATTGCTTGGATGCCTAGCACTTGTTTACTGGGCCCCTGTAAGCAAAGACTAAAAAGCGAGTAAATCAATCAAAATTAAAAATACAGCCTCTTCCATGTTCATGAAGTACACTATAAAGCTATATTGTTTGGTGTTAATCCTCCGGGTGCGGATCTGCGAAATATTGGTCGATAAAACTTACAGATTGACGGGTGTATCCGCACCTTACACGGGCTAGAAGATTGTGTGTACCACATCTACATGGAATATGCTGTAACTCTTAATAACAGCGGTAACGCTACAACTGCGTTTCATATCGCCTTAAAAGTCCGGGGTTTTCAGAGTGCCGCGCTATCAGATACTAAGAAACCTGGTTTCACCAAGAAACCAGGTTTTTAGCTCGAACATAAAGTAATCAGTTTGGCATCAAGCCAGAATCGAAAACGAGTTCAAACGATCGCCTATTCAGCTTTTTGAGCCTGAGCACGTTGCTTTTTGAACATAGCACCAAACCCAACAGCGGCTCCAGCAGCAAGCATTGTTAAAGGTTCAGGAGTAGCTTCAGTGTTGCTAGTGCCGGTGCTGACAAAAACATCGCTATCGCCCTTGCTACCAATACCCCGGACGTGCATCCCTAGTCTCAAAGTACCATTATTCAACGCGGAAACTACGTTATTATAATTTCCAGTAAAGCTCAATCCCAAAACCTCACCAGTTTGGACACCGTTCCGCGTACCAGTTATCCCAGCTGCAAAATCCGTAGACCAAGGAGTAGCAAGGTTATTAGTTTGTGGCAGAGGAGTAGCTCCCTCTGTAAAGTTAACACCACGACCATTTATAATGCCAAAGTTGCTCAATAAATTGGTATTAGAACCTGTGTCCAAGTGAACAGCAGCAATAAAGATATCGGCGGCGGATTCGTCTTTATTGTCATTGAAAATGTTGAATAAAACGTTATTGGAGCCATTATCTAGGACATCAAACCTAAAGCTATTTACATAGGCATCTCCCGATGTATTATCGCTAGCAATATTACTAAAGCTGAAGGCAGAGGCAGGTGCTGCGGATACTGCACTAAGAGTAGCGACACCGGCAACAGCTAAAATAGATTTGACTAAGTTTAATTGGATTTTCATGGCTGACACCTTTATTTTTATGTTGACTGGAAGCAGGTTTTTTTCCTTCACATATTCAATCTAAAGCAAAGCACAAGTTAATGCAAGTAGGTTTGATAAAGATTCGATGAAGATTGGGAATAAGCTGATTGGATTTAGGCAAAATGCCTAAATTGATGGCTTCTAGCTAGCTATTTCCTATGGCGTGCCTCAAAAAATAGGGGTGCTGCCATCCGGATTTTAGTCCTGACTTCTCTCTCTTTTAAAAAGCTATAACTCACCTTCCTAAACAGCGGTGTTACACAGCATAATTACTGATAAAAAAGTTTTTAATCTCTAAAGTATGCCCTTAAAAAGTTTTTTATCCGTGAATGTACGGTAGAAAAGTTTAAGTGATAGGTTGATTGGTGGGTAAAAACAGGTAAAAACCGATGATGACAGTGGAATCTGCGGAATGTGGGCTATAACTCAGGACAAAATCTTGGATCGTATTCGGTGCGTGGATTCTCGCTTTCGGATTCAGCAACCAGCGCCATTTAGACTTAGATATTGCACCATTACCAAGAACCGGCTTTGGGGCCCGTTCCACAAAGAATGAGTTTTCTTGTGGGGAGTAGGGGGTGGGCAGGAGAGGCCGCCCAAAACAGGCTTATCGATCATCGTGCAACATCTCAATTTAGAGACCAATGGTTTCGGTGCTCGTTATTATCTGTGAGGCTGGAACTTTGGCCGACTAAAGGGACGACTGGACTTTCTGGGACATAGTTTTGGGAACACCTTTACCGTCGGGGCTGTTTCGGGGCAACCACGGGGAGTAGGGGTCGGATTGCCCCTAGGGAAAACCAGCTTTTTGTAGGGTTCGTGCCAAGAATGCCTACCCATCCAGGATTTGTTAGGCCTTTGGTGGGATTGGGGCAACCACGGGATTGGGGCAACCACGGGATTGGGGCAACCACGGGGGGATTGCCCCTACAAGAGAATGAAACTGCCCTGCGTCTACCGTCTGACTCTTTTAAGATACAAGGGGCGGGTTTTTGGGATTGTCAATTATTGGCCGGTATTGTTGGTGAGGGGATCCCCTACCATATTAGGGGTTATCGATCGGACATAATATGACAAGCTTAGCCAGCAAAAGCGAAAACACGCCGAAAATTCGATCGACTTTTCGGCCTGGTGCGACGAAGCCTGAGAAAGGGCCCGGAGGGAAAATCAACCGATTTCTTCTGTCAATTCGCTACTCTAGCTGCCACTGGTTTAGGGTGATGGAATGTGAAGGATTTTGCGATCGGGCGATCGTCCAATACCTGAATTCGCACTTGATACCGATAAAAAGCGCTTTTCACTGTCCCGCCTGTTTCTTCTACCGCCACAGTTGAAACGTTTTTTCGTACTCTTTCCCTTCAGTTCGATCGACATTCCCAGCATTCAGCGACAATCCCAAGCCCCACCTTAGTAAAATCAACAGCGACCAATCAAGCCCGTGTACTGCTGCTAGATTAATCCTAAATAAGTCGTAAATTTTTTACCCCACCCCAACCCTCCCCTTAGTAAGGGGAGGGAGTAAGAAATTCACAAATGATGCGAGGATTGCTATAACAGGTTTCGGATAATTCCTGACATCCTTTATATGAAAGATATAAGCGAAGTTAAACGGCAGGTAGTGGCATTGGCGGATTTCAACACCCTTTTAAGAACAGGCCAGAAAGCCTGTTCCCGATAGAGGTACAAAACACCCATAACTAACCCAAAGTATACATCCAGCCATCCCTCGCGCAAATCCTCACAATTCCGTCCCAAACTACAGGCGTCGCCTCAAAAGACAAACCCGGCTTAAATCTCCCCGATTCTATTACTTTCAAACGGTAAAACTCCCCTTTAGCATTTCTCAAAGCATTCTGATCCCCCGACTTCGCTCGTTCCCAATTCAAATTGAACAAATAAACACCGTTGTATCCCGCACTGATCAGTTTATTGCCATCGGTAAAAATCGGAGTTGAAATTGAAGAACCAATCGCTTTTTTAAATACTATTACCGGAGTATCGTAAGACTGGTTTCGCCAAGGCACAAAAGTTTTTTTACCTGTAATCATATCTTGGGAACCGATGTACAAATTGCCGTCGAGCGCATTTGTGGCAAACAGCGCCGGAAACTCCCCTGGATTGTACTCATCATTCAAAGCCACCGAGCCAATTATCCCGCCTTCCCAGCTAGAAACTCGGCGATTCCCCGTCGGCAAAAACCATTCGACGCTGGCATTCGGTTCTTTATTTGGATTCAGCTTCAGCACTCCGCCGTTGCCCTGAATGTATTGTTTTTCAATGGCACAAAATAGTTTCCCTGATTTAGAAATTACAGCACTTCCATCCAAATCTGAACCAGTATAAAAATCCCAAACAATCTTTTTAGTTGCAATGCTAATACCGTAAATGTGACCGGAACCAGCAGCTATAAATATTCTATCTTTGAGCCTTGATGGCGATGATTCCGCTACCAAGTTGCCGCCGTGCTTTCTGATATCTCCTGCTGCATAAAGCTGTACCTCCGACAAGATATTTGGCTGCTTGATGCCTTCTTTGATTTTTGCACTGCTTGTGGAACTATCGAGAAAATAGCCGATCGCATTTTCCCCCGCATTGAACAAAACGCCACCGCCGATGTACAAAGCGCTGCTGTCATTATCCCGGCTGTAGCTGGGCGTTTTCCTGATGTCTAATTTCCAAAGTTCCTTGCCAGTTCTAAAAGATATTGCCCTAAAACTCGGCACTACTTTTTTGCCACCACCGCCACTGCGGCTTCCCTGCAAAATTACAATTCTGTTTTCGGCGCTAGCTTTTTGATCGATATAAATCGTTGATGAACCTTTGATTACATCATCAAATTTATAGCGCCAAACTTCTTTATTGGTAGCAATATCTATTTTTCGCAAATTGTGGTCATAAGCACCTATAATTAAATAAGTTTTTCCCCCGTCTCTGGTAATTGTCGGCTGTCCTGTCCAACCGGCACCGCTCCAAACTACAGACCGCCTTCCCAGAAAAGTCCGGCCGCCGCCTAGTTGGAATTTGTCGATTAACTTCAAACTTTTCGGAACACCTCTGCCGTAGAACCGACGCTTGTCGTTACCTAAAAAGGTCGGGACTAATAATTCTATTTCTGGGTCTGCTTTCGCCAGGAAATTGTTAAGATTAGTTTCTAATAAAGCTGGCTCCGAATCTTCAGTTTGGTACAGTTTGATAACAGCAGGAGGAACAGCAGCACTCAGCAAAAATTGTCCTAGCTGTTGATTGAATGTTCTCCGAGATGATAAGCTCATATTATATCGAGATAGTTAGAGAGTCGATGGCAGAGTGTCCCCTACCATCTCTCCTACAAAACCGTGCTTGCGACTTTCACCGCACACGGCT
>NZ_JAUBVD010000028.1:0-80191 GCF_036705675.1 Microcoleus sp. AT8-A3 | reverse complement strand
TATCAATTACGCACTTGATTTAGCTAAACACTTCATCTTATCATGTTTGAGGTTGAAATTAAGATGCGTTTACCCTGGCAGGAGTGCCGAGTGTGATTGTTTCTTTATGGGCGGTTCCTGATGCGCCGACATCGGAATTGATGCAGTCGTTTTATCAAAATTTGCAAAATAATCCCGACAAAGCACAGGCCTTGCGGCAAGCAATGTTAGCCACAATGAAAACTCATCCCCAGCCGCGAAATTGGGCGGCATTTACTTTAATTGGGGAGGCAGAGTAAGTTTTTATTAATAGTGGATTGGATATCGATATTTTTATCGCGATCGGGGACTGCTGTTTAACTATTAAATCCCGATCCCCCCTAGCCCCCCTTAAGAAGGGGGGGACAAGAAGTTGTCAAAGTTCCCCGACCTAAGAAGGGGGAACAAGAACATTCAAAGTCAACCCCTACTCCCCAACAACCAGGGGTATTTAGGGGGGTCTAGACTTCGCCTAAAAGCGACATTTATATCTCTAGGACTTACGCATGGGGCCCAGAAACCGGGTTTTTTCGAGAAGACGCGTTGTGACCCGCAGATTCGGTAAAAAACCCGGTTTCTTTGGTCTGAGTGCGTAAATCCTGTCTGAAAGATGACTGATGAGTTATATTCTTCAGTCCTCTTTGAGAGGACTTGCACTATGAGACAGGGAATTCATTCCCTGGCGGACTGTGGAATGAATCTTTATTCGCGATCGCGCTTCAATCTCAAAACCGATGGCAGTGAACCATCTACTCTGCATATTCACATACTTTGCACTTTCCCGCAATCTATTTTGCACCTCATACTTAATCAAGTCTGTGGGTAGAACGAATGATTTTCCCATCTGGGTTGCTTAAAATTTAAGTCAACTGTCAACTGTCAACTTACTGCGTAACTTTATGAATGCAGAATCAGCTACAAACATTCTAGATAACCTGGTACAGAAAAAGAGAGGCGAACCATTGAACGGCTTACAGCGAGCAATTATTCAAGGAGTGTTAGATGGTTTGACATACCAAGAAATCAAGAATAATTATGCGATCGCGCGGAACTATGAAATATGCTACTTAGCGCGATACGTTGCTTATCATTTGTGGAAATTGCTGACAGAGGTATTGAAAGATGCAGGAATTATCGACCCGGACGAAAGAGTCCGCAACAAAAATTTGTGGGAGTCCGCGATTAGAGTGGCACAGCAAAGCGTGCAGTCGGAATCTGTACAAAAAAGTCAACCCCCCGTACCGCCAGATCCGATGCTGGACAGCAAACTGCGAATGTGTTACCGAATTACCGAACATTTGGTAAGTACCGAGTTTAGCGATACTTACAGCATATTCCATATATGTGTAGTACAGAGAAACCGGGTTTCTTGAACAGAATCAGTTTAAAGGCTAGAACTGTAAAGAAACCCGGTTTCTGAGGTGTACTTCACAAACCTGGAATATGCTGTATCTTGCGGAAGATGAAGATATGCCCGATCGCATACCGGAACTGTTAGCTCGCTTTCAGGAAGATCAATATTTCTATTTGATAGTTGAATTCATTTATATCTGAAAGAGGACTAATGAGTTATCTTCTTCAGTCCTCTTTGAGAGGACTTGCGCTATGAGACAGGGAATTAATTCCCGCTAAGGACTGTGGAATGCATCTTTGTTCGCGATCGCGCTTCAATCTCAAAACTGATGGCAGTGAACCATCTACGCTACATATTCACATAACTTGCACTTTCCCGCAATCTAGTTTGCACCTAATACTTAATCAAGTCTGTGGGTAGAACGAATGATTTTTCCATTTGGGCCGCCTAAGATTTAACTAAAGAATGAATCAAAATATCGGGGTTTTTAAATTATGTTAGACATCACAACCAATCCTAACGATCGCCTTTATTTCAATCAACAGCCAAAGGATCTCGCCCCATCAACATTTCCGGCTAACAGCGACTTGCTCAAGCCAGCGATCGATCCATTGAATATTCCTGGTTATAGTGCTGAATCTAGCTTGACTAATCCCACAGCATCCAGCTTCGACCAACAGACACAGATAGCAGATTTTATTGTAGCTAATGCAGGCGAAGGCTTCAGTTTCCCTGCGAGCGATCGAGTTACTGGCGATGTCGCCGATGATCAACTCAAACCGCAGTCAGAATCGGCGATCGCAAACGCAGATCCGCTAACAGGAATGATTTCTGCTTCCCAGTTGAATTTCGCCGATCCAGGTAACACTCTTTCGACAGCTCGTAATATTTTTGGCGTTCAGAATGGTAGCATCAGTTTAACTGATTTTGTGGGTCTAGGCGATCGGGACGATTTCTATCGATTCGATATCAACACTAAAAGCAATTTTAACCTGCGTCTAGACGGTTTGAGAGCGGATGCTGACGTAAGGTTAATTCAAGATAGAAACCGCAACGGTGTTTTTGATTTTGGGGAAACTATTGACTACTCTCTTGAGAGTGGCACCGTCCCCGATGTCATTAATGTATCCAATCTGGCTCCAGGAACATACTATGTCCAAGTTTATAGCTTCTTAGGCAGCTCTACTAATTACAACCTGAATCTTTCTGCAACCTCTATTCCTGAACTAAATATTCCCACACCTAGCGGCCCTTTTAATAGTAATTACGGCTACGGTTTGGTGAATGCAAATGCAGCAGTTTCCAGCACCTTGAACAGTTCAATTCCTTTCCCTGCTCTCCCCAATTTGGGCGGGACTAATTGGGCGCTAGATGTCATAAATGCACCGGAAGTTTGGAATCAGAACATTACAGGAAATGGGATTGTTGTAGCTGTCGTAGATACTGGTGTTGACTACACCCATCCTGACTTGGATGACAATATTTGGCGGAACTCTGGTGAAATTGCTGGAAATGGCATTGATGACGATCGCAACGGATATATTGATGATATTCGGGGTTGGGATTTTGTGGCTAGCGACAACAACCCAATGGATATGAGTTTCAACGGTCACGGGACTCACATAGCAGGTGCGATCGCGGCGGAACGAAATGATTTTGGCATCACAGGAGTTGCGCCCAATGCTAAGATTATGCCTGTCAGAGTGTTGCCCGCCTTTGGTAGGGGCTCGGTGAATAATATTGCTGCTGGAATCCGCTATGCTGCTGATAATGGAGCCAATGTAATTAACCTCAGCTTGGGAAATGAGTTTGTCCCTTCCAACGTAGTAAATAACGCAATTCAGTATGCAAATAACAAAGGCTCTGTTGTGGTGATAGCAGCCGGAAATACGGGTGACATCCAACCAGCTTATCCAGCTCGTAATGCCGATAGCTTGGGAATTGCAGTGGGCAGCATTGATGTAAGAGGCCGCATGGCTGATAGCTCTAACCGGGCGGGTTCCAGACCTTTAGATTACTTAGTTGCTCCGGGAGTAGAGATAGTTTCTACTACTCCTGATGAGGATTATGAACTCAGAACTGGTACGTCTTTTGCAACGCCACAGGTAGCGGGTGTAGCGGCTTTAGTTTTGAGTGCCAATCCGACTTTAACTCCGGCTCAAGTTGAGCACATTTTGACGACAACAGCTAATAGAAATGGGTTAACAGGATAGCATTGCAAATCCTCACTTAAGTCCAGCGGACATTAATAGAGCATATTTAGCAGACGGCTCTGGATATGAACGCTCCAAACACGCCAGGTTTTGAGGTTGGATTTGACTATGCCAGTGGATAATGGTTTGATTCAAACCGATCGCCCGATCGCTAAAATTGTCGTCTAATTCAGATTTGAGTCCTCATCCCGGCGGCGAGATTGGGGAGGCAGAGTAAACTTCTAGGAAGGTCGATCGCCTGTGGCAGATTGAGGCGATCGCACGAGGACGGCAGAAAGAGCGATCGGGCTAATTCTCTAAATTCCAACTCTAGAATTCTATGCTGTATTCCCCATTTAAGCGGCTCAAATCAACCCACTCTAGGCTCACTAATGTTTTTCTAGGTTCCATTTCCCTGTTCCTGCTTGCCACTATCCCCCTATTAACTACTCCTGACTCTCTCTCCCCAGCGATCGCTCAGGCGATCGATGCTCGTCAACTAGAGGCCGATCGGCTCTTGCAGCAGGGGATTCAACAGTATCAAACTAGACAATTCGCAGCAGCGCTGAATTCCTGGCAGCAGGCACTGCAAATTTATCGCACCCTCAAAAACCGCCCAGGGGAAGTTAGGGCACTGACGAATTTCGGAACCATTTACAACTCTCTAAGTAACTATTACAACTCTGTGGGCAACTATGCTAAAGCCATTGAGTATGCACAGCAGAGTTTAGCCATCGCCCGCGAAATTAAAGACCGCCTAGGGGAGGGTAGGGCACTGGGCAATCTGGAAGCTGCTTACAACTCTCTGGGCAACCATATTAAAGCCATTGAGTACATACAGCAGAGTTTAGCAATCGTCCGCGAAATTAAACACCGCCAAGGGGAAGGTGTGGCACTGGGCAATTTGGGAGGTGCTTACCTCTATCTGAGCAACTATGCCAAAGCCATTGAGTATTCACAGCAGAGTTTAGCGATCGCCCGCGAAATGAAAGACCGCGAAGGGGAAGGCGTGGCACTGGTCCATTTGGGACGTGCTTACATCTATCTGGGTAACTATACCCAAGCCATTGAGTATACACAGCAGAGTTTAGCAATTGCCCGCGAAATGAAAGACCGCGAAGGGGAAGGCGTGGCACTGGTCCATTTGGCAGTCGCTTACAACCATTTGGACAACTCGGCCAAAGCCATTGAGTATTCACAGCAGAGTTTAGCGATCGCCCGCGAAATTAAAAACCGCTCTGGGGAGGGTACAGCACTAGGCAATTTGGGAAGTGCTTACCATTCTCTGGGCAACTATGCCAAAGCCGTTGAGTATAAACTGCAGCGCTTAGCGATCGCCCGCGAAACTAAAGACCGCCGCAGTGAGGGTGTGGCACTTGGCAATTTGGGAGCCGTTTACATAGATATGGGCAACCCTGCCAAAGCCATTGAGTATGCACAGCAACAGTTAGCGATCACCCGCGAAATTAAAGACCGCTACGGGGAGGGTGCGGTACTGGGCACTTTGGGAGGTGCTTACATCTATCTGGGTAATTATGCCAAAGCCATTGAGTATGCCCAGCAGAGCTTAGCGATCGCCCGCGAAATTAAAAACCGCTCTGGGGAGGGTGCAGCACTGAGCAATTTGGGAATCACTTACCTCTATCTGGGCAACTATGCTCAAGCCATTGAGTATACGCAGCAGGGTTTAGCCATCGCCCGCGAAATTAAAGACCGCGGAGGGGAAGGTACGGCGCTCAACAACTTGGGAGCCGCGTTCTTGAGAG
This sequence comes from Microcoleus sp. AT8-A3, assembly GCF_036705675.1. NCBI lineage: Bacteria > Bacillati > Cyanobacteriota > Cyanophyceae > Oscillatoriales > Microcoleaceae > Microcoleus > Microcoleus sp. AT8-A3. The sequence continues at coordinate 74,861 of NZ_JAUBVD010000028.1, read as the reverse complement.
CTGGCAACCTCACAGAAGCTGAGAAAATTCTCGTCAATGGGATTCAAGTTTGGGAATCGATGCGTCAAATGCTCGGTTCCAACGACGCGAATAAAGTCTCCATCTTTGAAGAACAAGCTCGCACTTATCGGGCTTTGCAACGAGTCCGGGTGGCTCAGAATAACCCCAATGCCGCCTTAGAAATTGCCGAACGGGGACGTGCCCGTGCCTTTGTCGATCTCCTGACAGAGCGCTTATCAACTGGTGATGCCAATTCGCTCATTGCCACTGCTCCCGATCAAGAGCAAATCCGCCAAATCGCCAAAGCACAGAACGCCACTTTGGTGCAGTATTCCATCATCTATGAGGACTTTCAGAATCAGGGCAAACAAATTGTAGGGCGAGAATCCGCCCTCTATATCTGGGTGATTCAACCCACGGGCGAAATTGCGTTTCGCGAAGTCGATCTCAAACCCCTCTGGCAAAAACACAACGCCTCTCTAGCCAGCTTAATTATTGGCAATCAAGAATTCCTGGCTGTTCGCAGTCGCAGCAGCACTGGTTTTGCCCAACCCCAACCCGATTTACCGACACTGCATCAACTGCTGATCGATCCAATTCAAACACTTCTGCCCAAAGACCCCAATGCCCATGTCATTTTCATTCCCCAACGTTCCCTGTTCCAAGTGCCTTTCCCCGCCCTCCAAGATGCAAACGGCACTTACTTAATCGAAAAACACACGATTCTCACCGCCCCCTCGATTCAAGTATTAGATTTAACCCGACAGCAACGGCAAAAGTTAGTACAGAAGCAATCCAACAGTGGCAGGGCTCTAGTCTTGGGCAATCCCACGATGCCGAGTGTGTCTCTCTCTGTGGGAGAACCCAAACAGCAATTGTCTCCTCTACCTGGGGCTGAAGCTGAAGCTAGAGCGATCGCGCCTCTGCTCAATACTCAAGCGATCTTAGGCGCACAAGGGACAAAAGCCCAGATCGTCCAAAAAATGCCTCAAGCATCGATTATTCACTTAGCAACGCATGGATTGCTGGATGATGTGCGCGGATTGGGAAGTGCGATCGCTATGGCTCCTTCTGGTAGCGATGACGGCTTATTGACCGCAGAAGAGATTTTCGACATGAAACTGCAAGCAAGCTTAGTCGTTTTGAGTGCCTGCAACACTGGAGAAGGCAGAATTACCGGGGATGGGGTGATTGGCTTGTCGCGCGCTTTGATTTCGGCCGGAGTGCCGAGTGTGATTGTTTCTTTATGGGCGGTTCCTGATGCGCCGACATCGGAATTGATGCAGTCGTTTTACCAAAACTTGCAAAATAATCCCGACAAAGCACAGGCACTTCGGCAAGCAATGTTAACTACGATGAAAACTCATCCCCAGCCGCGAAATTGGGCGGCATTTACTTTGATTGGGGAGGCAGAGTAAGGACGATCGCGACAAGCAGATTACAGAGTACGATCGGGGATACAAACCCTTATCGCGAAACAGGCGGCTGCAAAATTTCATCCTCTGGAACTATTTTTGCTGACTCCAAAACCTCCTCTAAAACCGGAGAAGGAATCGGCACTTCCTCAACTACCTGATGCTTTTCCAAAGTCAAGCGAGACTGCGACGCACCAGACAATCTTTTCAACAATTTCGGTGTCGGATCGTACAGCAAATAAATAATTCGATCGCCCGCTTGCCAAATCTGAGTTGCCGACACTACTTGCAAGTATCCCTGCCTTTCCAGCAGCAGCGGCGCTAACTCCCCGGCTTTAACTAAAGCTTGTAAGTGAGCAATCTGAAACTGCAATCCCTCTGTTTTTAACTCAGTTTCCCCCAATTTCACTTCGCCGTCGCTCAAATATTCGTTCCAATCCTTCAGCGACAAATCGGAGACAAAAGCTTGATTGATTTTACTCTGATTAGCAGGCGTATTTGCTTGCGGATCTTTGGGGAATATTGCCAAAACCCTTGGGGGTGCAAACTCTTCAGCAGCTCGCTGAGCTAACACTAAGTTTACCTCGCCGTTGTTAGTCATTGCCAAAAAAGTTCCCATCGAATCCAGTCCGGCTTCTTCTAACACGCTGTGATCCAGAGCACTGCTCAAAAACACCCGCAAACCTTCTCGTTCTGCTTGTGCACAAGCTTCCGGGTTCGTGTCGATAATTGCCACCGATTCTCCGCGTTCTTGAAACAAGCGAGCAATTAATCTGCTCAAAGGATTTGACCCCACAATTGCAGCACCGGTTGCCGATTTTGAGGTAATTCCCAAAAGTTGAGCCATCCGTCCGGCTGTTAGTCCCTGGACGAAAACTGTCATAATAATTGTTAGGAAAACTAAGGCTTTAATCGAGTCGCCGCCGTTGATTCCCCGCTGGGTGAGCAAAATTGCAAATAAAGATGCGATCGACGCTGAGACAATTCCCCTCGGCGCTACCCAACAAACAAATAATTTCTGCCGCCAATTCAGTCCGCTGTTCCAAGTACACAGCCAAACGTTGATCGGGCGCACTACCCACATTAAAGCTAAAACTGTAAACAAACTTCCCCAACCGAGGGCGACCACACTAGCGAGGGATAAATCGGCCGCCAGCAGCACGAACAGCATGGAAATAGCCAGGACTGTGAGTTGCCCTTTAAACCTCCTCAGCAGCCTTTCTTCTGGCACAGCAGCGGCTCTGAGGACGATGCCGGATACCACTGTTGCCATCAGTCCCGATTCGCTGCGGATTTCTTCTGCTAAGCCGAAAAATCCCCACAAACCAGCTAATACTACTAAGTTTTTGAGGTCTTCTGAGAGAAATTGCGATCGCTTGAGAATGAATCCCAGCAGCCAACCTCCCGCAACTCCGACGAGTGCGCCAACGAAGAGTCGCACGATTAAATCTCGGAACAAAACCAGCAAATCAGCATTGCCGTTTAAAATAATATTCAGCACCAATACTGCCAGAATTGCCCCGACAGGATCGATTAAAACGCCTTCTGCTTCTAGCAAGGCGGCAACTTTTTTGTCAACGGATACTTGTTTGAGCAAAGGGCCGATTACTGTCGGGCCTGTGACGACTACTAGAGAAGCATACAAAAATGCGATCGGCCAGGGAAATTCTCCCAACCAGTGTGCGGCCATTCCGCCGCCTATGAGCGTAATTAAAGTGCCTACGGTAACTAAATTGCGGATGCTGCCGGAAAGTTTGCCTAAATCTCGCAATTCCAAATTCAAGCCGCCTTCAAACAGAATTAAAGCTACGCAAAGGGATACCATAACTTCCAAACCGCTTCCCAGCAGATTCGGGTGCAGCACTCCCAAGCAGTCTGGGCCGGCTAAAATGCCAAACAACAGCAAAAAGACGATCGCCGGAACTTTCAGATAAGCGGCGATAACTTGAGCGCTGATGCCACAGATGACGGTCATGACCATCAACTGGGTGATGTTAAAGGGGATTTCCATAGATATAATTGTTACAGGCTGCCCGCTCAGTTTTAAATGTTCGATCGCGGGTAATTTGAGTGCAGGCGCTATTTTCGGCGCAGCTTACAAACTCGGCACGGCCCTGGATTTTTCCCAATAAGATTAAAAAACCTTGATAGTCGCTATAACTTTATCAGATAATTCTCTTGGCGTCAAAGATGCGAGTAAGCTGTAGCTAAGCTGTTGCGGCATTTAAAGGGTATGTCAAAAAAAATTAAAGTCTTGTGGGGAGTAGGGGCCCTAGCGTCCCGCCCGCCCTGAATATACAATTTAAATGCGCGACAGCTTAAGCCAGAGATTGTCTGTTATGTTCGAGACTCCGATGCCGATGGGGATGCGGGCACAGAGGGAGAGGATTTGACGAATTTTGATGGGGAGTCAATCGATTTTAGATTTTAGATTTTAGATTTTAGAATTGAAGTATTGACCCCACGGATAAATTCGGGGGGCAAGTTTCATCGGATAAGCTGTTGCGGCATTTAAATGGTATGTCAAAAATTTTTAAAGTCTTGTGGGGAGTAGGGGCCCTAGCGTCCCGCCCGCCCTCAATCTACAATTTAAATGCGCGACAGCTTACAGGTTTTTTATTTCACCGGTCCTGAGTCTGCTTTCGGAATAAATCCGGGGGCTTGTATCCTGGATGCTTTCGGTCAATCTCCAATTAAAAAGCTCACATCTCAAATCGATCGCCCCCAGACTCATCTTTAGAGTAGAGTTTCCATCTAAAAAACTCTAAAATCCCAAGATTCATCTGTAGAGTAAATCTAAAATCTATAATCTAATCTATCGTTCCCACACTCATCTTTAGAGTAGAGTTCCCATCTAAAATTTTACATCACAAGATTCATCTTTAGACTCAATCTAAAATCTATAATCGACTCGCATTCTGCCACCTGCGAAAAAACTCCGATAGAATGGCCGGCGAAATTCGCCCTTCCAGCCAATCTAAAGCCTGGTTTTGCTGGGGTGCGGCCCGATAAAATTTGCACGCATCTATCAGCCGAATCGGAGAATTAGTGACAGTTGATTGAGCTCGCCATTTTTGTGCAAACTCGTTAATAATAGCCGGAGAAAGTTGTTTTTGCAGCCAATCTAAAGCTTGGTCTTGTTGTGCTAAACCGCGATAAAATTTTCCCACATCTATCAATCGCAAATTACTATCTTGAGGTAAGGTAGTCGCCCGCCATTTTTGAGCAAATTCCCCTAAAACAGAGGTAGAAACTTGACTTTGCAGCCAAATTAAGGCAGTATCTTGACTAGCCTTAGCTTGATAAGACGAGAATACCTGAGTCAGGCGCACGTCTGAGATGGGAGTGGGAGTCGGAGCAGGAGTCGGCTGCGGGACGGGTGTCGGCGCTGGAGGAGGGACAATTACTTTGGGAGATTTTCGCATCAAAGCGGCCCAGGTTTTGAGGCTGGCAATACCGTCTGGATTGAGACCTTGAGATTTCTGAAATGAGATGAGCGCCGCTGTGGTGGTAGCTCCAAATTTACCGTCCATCGCGCCTTGATAGAAACCTTTAATTCTTAATTCCCTTTGGATGTCTGCAACTTTATAACTTACGGTGCCTTCTCGGACGCTTTCATAAATATTGGTGTCTACATTGCCCGATACGCCCGACACGCTGCCGCTGTCGCTGTATTGCCAAAAAGTCCAAGTTTTCCAGCCGCCGGGAACCCAAGGTTCTTCAGCAGTGGTATAGTGAGCAATCCACAGTGGATAATCGGCAAACCGTTTTGTCCCCAAGTTGTCCCAGAAACCGGGGTACGTGTAGATAATCGGCCGCATCAAGGTGGCTTTTTCGACTGCTTCTAGCCAAATTGCGGCTCGATCGCACAATTGAGTCGCAGTCAAACCGCCTGTAGTTTCGATATCCAAGACTGGTGGCAAATCCCCCGGTTCGAGTTTTACAGTTTTCAAGAACAAATCTATTTGTCCTTGAATGCTGCTTGCAGGTTGAAAAAAGTGGTAAGCACCGCGTTGAATCCCCGCCGCTTTCATCGCCGCCCAATTGCGAGCGAAAGTTTGGGCAACGAACGTTGCACCTTCGGTCGATTTGACAAAACTGAAGGTGATACCATCCCGGGCAACTGCTGGCCAATTGACATTGGGCTGGTAGTCGGAAACATCTATACCGCGAATACTCATATGACGAAGAGTTGAGAAAAGCTGGTTTGCTCTGAAGCAGCGACTCGATTAAGGGTACATTAAAATTGTAATGCTAAGTCGCTAATTGTTTTTTTACAGGGGAGATGGTGCGAATGAACTTCGATCGAATAGAGCCCGGCCCTGGTCAAGAGTCTGTTTGGGATTACCCGCGTCCCCCTCGGCTTGAGGAATCGACCAAACACGTACAGATAATTTTTAATGGAGTGACGATCGCCGACACGCGCCGTCCTCAGCGGGTATTGGAGACAAGCCACCCTCCTGCCTACTATATCTGCCCCGATGACATCAAAATGGAATATTTGCACAAAACTTTACGAGGTTCTTGGTGCGAGTGGAAGGGACAAGCCGGTTATTACACTGTGACGGTAGAGTCGAAAGAAGTAGTAAATGCTGCTTGGTTTTATCCCAATCCTAATCAGGTTTTTGCAGCTATTAAAGATTATGTGGCTTTTTATCCGAGCAAGATGGATGCCTGTTATGTGGACGGGGAATTAGTGCAATCTCAACCAGGGGATTTTTACGGCGGCTGGATTACCAAAGATATTGTCGGCCCGTTTAAGGGAGGGCCGGGAACTTGGGGGTGGTGAGGGAGTTTTGAGTTTTGAGTTTTGAGTTTTCAGTTTTCAGTTTTCAGTTGAGAACAGCGACAGAAACCACGTCTTTTTATTTAAACATCGTTACAGCTTTGACCCAGGTTTAAATAAAAACCAGGTTTCTTGAGTGTGCGATCGCCTTGAATGAGTTAAGGAATGGCTCTGAAATCTTTTTCTTACGACGCAAAAAGCCAACAGTAAAAAAATGAATAATAATTAATTCAATAGCTTTCTAATTGAGTGAGGATGAATCAATGTAATGCAATGCAGGCAAGGCAGAAGCTAACGCAGCAGCTTATCCCTTGAAATAAACAGTGTAGTCAAGAATACAGTGACTGTTCATAAATAAATGTTAGTATAAGTTAATATCTGACACTAGCTTTGTTGCTTCTTTATTATTTATTTATTCGGATCTGTGCTGTGTCTGTTGAATTTATTGAGCCGTCCAACTCGCCAGAAAAATCACCCAAAAATTTATCTTTAGAGTCTACTCTTAAGGATCTGGCTCTATTCAATTTTCAGGTTGACTCCTCATATCTAGCCAAAGAAGTAGCCCGGTTTTTTCAATCTCACCCGCTGCTTCCGGGAGTTATCTTAACCGTAAATGGAGAATTTTTAGGGATGATATCGCGTCGGCGATTTATGGAACGCATGAGCCGCCCTTACGGAGTAGATATATTTGCTTGCAGACCGATTATAGCCTTGTATCAAATAGCTCAAACCGATAGTTTGATTTTACCAGGAGTAGCCTTAATTGTCATGGCAGCTCAGCGATCCGTGCAGCGACCGCCGGAACTGCTTTACGAGCCGATTGTTGTGCAGTTAGAACCTCAAGTTTACCGACTTTTAGACGTGCATCAACTCTGGGTAGCTTTATCCCAAATTCACCAAGAAGCTACTTGGTCTATGAGCGAACTTTATTACAATTTATCAGTCACGCAATCCGAGCTAGAAGCAGCTAATTCTCAATTAAAAGCAGCTAATTCAGAATTGTATCGCCTTGCTAACTTAGATGGCTTAACTCAGATTGCCAACCGCCACTGTTTTAACGAATACTTACAAAAAGAATGGCAAGAATTGGGAGAAGCTGCGGCAGAAATATCTTTGATTTTATGCGATGTTGACTTTTTTAAGAAATACAACGATACTTACGGGCATCAGGCGGGAGATGCTTGTTTGCAACAGGTAGCCAAAACTATTGTTGAGGCTGTACATTACTCAGCAGGCGCAGTTTCGGGGGAGACTCTGGTGGCTCGTTACGGAGGTGAAGAATTTGCGGTAATTTTACCCCGCACTTCGTCTGAAATAGCTGTTTGGATTGCAGAGCGAATTCGAGTTTGCGTCAAAGAACTAGAAATCGAACACCTTAATTCAGCGGTGTGTTCTTTCGTGACGCTGAGTTTGGGGGTAGCGAGCACGTTTCCTGTGTCCGAAACTTCTCAGGAAAACCTACTTGCAGCGGCAGACCGCGCGCTTTATCATGCTAAAGACCTAGGGCGCGATCGAGTAATTTTAGATTTTAGATTTTAGATTTTAGATTGGAAAAAGCGATCCAGGGATTTATCCGTGGGCTGGTTTAATGGTTTCCATCACAGATTGTCTGGCAAATCTCCGATCGACCTCCCGATGCTAGCCAGCAATTTCTCCAAAGCTTTCATCTGCTTGACGGTGAACGTCGGCACATTCTTCCCCAACTCCCAACGGCTGATGGTTTGCGACGAAACGCCAAGCTCTCGCGCCAAATCTTCCTGACTCATCTCCAGTTCTTCCCTGAGCTTCTTTAAGTGCGACTCTTCATCTTCAGGTCGCGGAACGGGCTTTTTCGGCATAACTTTGATCGCACATTTTTTCTATAAGATGCTTAAGCATCTTGACTAAACAATAAATTGATTAGACAATATGTTTAATAGCCAGTCCAGAACCGTGGAAAGTACAAGGACTGGCTCTAATACCCCTTTGGAAAGGAGCATGAATCGATTATGCCTTACAAACAGCGTCTGAATTCCTGGATTATTGTTCGCTTGCTTCCCAATTTACAAAGAAGCGTTGTGGGTCGGTTTCGTAGTTGGTCGGATGCAGACGGTCAGATCCGCATTTTGCGACAGTTGTTGCCGGAAGCTCGCCTAATAGTCGTGTTCGATCCGGGCGATCGCTCGTAAATTAGTTTTGAGTTTGGAAGCGATCGCGCAACAGTACGGCGAATAGCTGGGGAGGTGCGATCGCTCCTTTCCAGCAATCTTTGCGATAAAATGTGGAAAAGTATTTAGCTGTGACGCATTTTTAAGCTATGGATCTCGCTGGTACTCTTGCAGAAATTATTAGTTTGAGCGTTAATGACAGAATTCGCTTAGTACAAGCGATATGGGACAGCATAAGCGCAGATCCCGAACATCTTGAATTAACTGAATCTCAAAGGATAGAGCTATCTCGCCGCCTGCTAGACCACGAAACAAACCCCAGTGCGGTTATTTCTTGGCAACAAGTGAAAGCTAGAACAATGGCGAGGTTGCAACAGTGAGCCTTTCTATTGTCCTGCGTCCGGCTGCACAAGAAGAGTTTGATGAGGCTGTTGATTGGTACGAGCAACAAAGTGCAGGACTTGGAGTAGAGTTTCTCAATCGTATAGAAGAAGCACTCGATCGAATTAGCGTGACCCCAGAAGCCTACCCAACTATTTTCCAAGAAATGAGGCGCATAGTTGTGCGACAGTTTCCCTACTTAATTTTCTACCGTGTTGAACCGGAGCAAATTGTAGTTATCGGGATATTTCACAGCAAGCGAGAGCCGAAAACTTGGCAGTCACGAGTCTAAGAATTTTACGGATAGGAGATATATCGCGGTATGGTGCGTCGCTATGGGATAAATACACAAGGGCGAGAATTTTCAAGGGCGACGCACCCTACGTTAACTCTACTTGAGTTGAGGAACTTTTGGCTTATGGAATTGCAGGAATGGCAAAAATTGAGCGAAGAACAAAAAAATCGCTACTCACAGGAATTAGCAGCACATCTGCCACAGTTAGTAATTTTTAAAGGTTTGCGATTTTACCCTGATGGCGGCCCCGAACTCTCTATTGCCATTTTCGAGTATGGAGGAGCTTTATTTTCTCTGATGCCAGGAGGTGAAGTCCAAATCGGATACGAAGCCTACAACTTTCGCCCGACAGACGAGCAAATCGAATCATTTCAAGATACTGCCCAGGTGTATGAGATCGATCGAGATATATACTCTTACGTCCAAAGCGTCACTACACCTCCTCGAAAGGTGACATTTTCGCCGATGCTTGTAGAAATTAAACCAACAAAAATCGGTCTTGAGGCAATTAGTTCGGAGTCACTTAAAATCCAGAATTTATTAAAAGAGTTTCCAGACAGGCAGAGGATGATATGTAACGATAGATACGGATTCGATCGTGCTGAGGATGGCTCGATTGAGGCTTGGCAAATTACGAGCAAAACGCATGAAGAACTCGCGACTGAATTGGCGACTGAAGGACTGCGCTTGCTAACTTTCGACGAATGGGAGTATGCTTGCGGTGCCGGAAGTACCACTCTATTTCGCTGGGGAGACTTAAATCCTAGCGATTGCTACCCAACTGACAAGGCAGCCGACTGGAAACTCCACTTGCAGCCCAACCTTTTCGGACTCCACATCGCTCAAAATCCTTACGATGGCGAGGTAATTAGCGACAAACATACAGTCCGAGGCGGAGACGGCGGATGCTCCATTTGCGGTGGACTTGGCTCTTTTTTTGGTTGGTTGCCACTAGCAACTGCCTACTGGGAACCCGATGCACTTGAGTGGTTGGATGAAGACATTAGCGGAAACCTCATGCGCCGCATAATTCCATTACCCTAACGCTGATTCTGGCTTTTTCTTCCCTATTCTTCCTTCGTGTCCTTCGCGTCTTCGCGGTTCAATCATACTAATTCTTCCTGCCCAAAAGTAGATATTTGCAACCGATCGTCCCAGTCTACAAAGTCTCGCACCAAGCACGTTCTGCCGTCCAGTGCCGGTCTGAAGATTCATAAATCCTCAACCCATCCAACCTGGCATTTTGCATCATCTCCTCAACTTCATCCAGCGTAAATGCTGCTTGCAGCGAATCGCTGAATAACTGTTTCTGATGCGCGTTGCAATCTCCCGCATAAAGCTTGACTAAATTATCCCTGATTTCCGGTTTTTCCGGCCGCAGCAAATCCCGCAAAAAAATTGCTCCCTGCGGCTTCAACACCCGCTTGACTTCCTGCAAAAACGGCAGCGGATCGGGCAAATGGTGGATAATGCTGTTGGAAATCACCATGTCAAAATAATTGTCAGGGTAAGGCATTGCCTTAGCATCAATTAATTCGAGACTAATTTGCGATCGCACCCCCGCCTTTTCCACATTTTGGGCCCCAACTTTCAGCATATTTGGCGACAAATCAATGCAAGTCAATTTCCATGCTGGCCGGAGTTGAGAAAGTGCGATCGGAATTCTCGCCGTACCCGTCCCCGCATCCAAAACGTTTCCAAAAACCGGCCCCAAGGCCGCAGCACTCTGAGCAAAAGCAGCATTAACCTCAGTAAAGTCCATCGAATCGTATTCGATCGCCTCTTCCAAGGAATCCATCACTTCCGGTTCCAAAACTCGCTGCATAAAATTTATCTCGTTCTCTGGAATTTCCATATAGGGATTGAGTTTCGCCTGCAAAAGCTCGACTAATTCCGGTTCCATATATTCGTAATTGTCCGGGATTTGCAGGCAAATAACTTTCTTGCCTTCGAGACTTTCGGGAAATTTGCTGCGAAGTCGATCGCCATGCTTCTTCTCCATCACAAATATCAAATCCGCCCAGCCCAGCAAACCCTCAGTTACTCTAATTCTTGCACCTTTTTCCGTTCCCGCCGATCGCACGCTGTAGCCACTAACCTTCTGGTATATCTTCTCGGCAGTCAAACTTCTCCACTTATTCTGACTGCACACAAACAATATCTTGATTTTATCCATTCAGACACAATTATAAAATTCTATGTTTATCGTGGCACGGGCGTCCCGCCTGTGCTTCCGAAGCGGTTAAAAATTTCCTTCTAATTTCCCCCGATCGCACCTTGCATACCACAAATACTGTATTTTGTCAAAAATGGCAAAATCTGCGTTACAATTCTTAAACCATCAAATGCGGATTTTGCATAAATAATTGTACTTATTACATTTGCGAATTCGTTAATTTTACGATTTTAAAAGCTTGCAGCGTCAAAAAGTAAAATTAGTCATAATGCCCCTGGATTATGAAAATCGTACCACAAGCCTCAAAACAAGTAAATAGGTAAAATAATTGAGAATGAAGTCAATAATTTTGGTCGTCTTTAGATTTTCTTAAGATTTCAGCCCTTAAAATAGATCGAACATTTAAAACTAAATCGACTTTTAGATTGTTTTTGCTTATCAAAGTAGCTGGAGTTGCCCCGAAGACCGATCGACCCTCAAGATATAGATACAGATGCTCGATCGCACAATGGCATCCCACCAAACTCGATCGAACTCTGCTAGAATTAGTAAAACGAAGTCGTTATGAGTTTAATTAAATAGCTATGACCGACGAAACCGTAGAAAACCTAGTAATTATCGGCTCAGGCCCAGCAGGCTACACAGCAGCCATCTACGCGGGGAGGGCAAACCTGAAACCCGTAGTCTTTGAAGGCTACCAAATGGGAGGCATCCCCGGCGGTCAACTGATGACCACCACAGAAGTCGAAAACTTTCCCGGCTTTCCCGAAGGCATCACCGGGCCGCAACTGATGGATCGGATGAAAGCTCAAGCAGTGCGCTGGGGTGCCGAATTATACACAGAAGATGTAATTTCGGTGGATTTGACCAAGCGTCCGTTTACAGTGCGATCAGAAGACAGAGAAATCAAAACCCACACGATAGTAATCGCTACAGGCGCGACGGCGAAACGGCTGGGGCTACCTAGCGAACACGTATTTTGGAGTCACGGCATTTCGGCCTGTGCGATTTGCGACGGCGCTACCCCAATTTTTAAAGGAGTAGACTTAGCTGTCATCGGCGCGGGCGACACCGCAGCGGAAGAATCTATTTATTTGACAAAATACGGCTCTCATGTACATATGCTGGTGCGACGCGATCGAATGCGCGCCAGCAAAGCCATGCAAGACCGAGTGCTGAGCAATCCCAAAATTACCGTGCACTGGAACACCGAAGCAGTGGATATCTTGGGAGAGCCAGGGGGCAAAATGGACGGGGTGAGAATTAGAAATATCGAGACCGGCGCCGAGAGCGATTTGCTGGTGAAAGGATTGTTTTACGCGATCGGTCACACTCCCAACACTCAACTGTTCCAAGGTCAGCTAGAACTCGACGAAGTAGGCTATATCGCCACCAAACACGGTTCGGTAGAAACCAGCGTCGAGGGAGTTTACGCCGTCGGCGACGTGCAAGACCACGAGTTTCGCCAAGCAATCACCGCAGCCGGCAGCGGCTGTATGGGTGCGATGCTGGCAGAACGTTGGCTGTCAGTTAACGGTTTAACGCAGGAATTCCATCAAACTGAGGAATCCGAGCAACCCCTAGCAGCGCCAGAAACTCCAAAAGTACGCAAAACCAGCGAGAACTTTGATATCCAAGAGACGCGCCACGAAGGAGGTTATGCTTTGCGGAAGTTGTTCCACGATAGCGATCGACTGATTGTGGTCAAATATGCCTCTCCGAGTTGTGGGCCTTGCCACAGCCTCAAGCCGATTTTGAGCAAAGTAGTAGATGAGTTCGATGGCAAAATCCACTACGTGGAAATTGACATCGAAGAAGATCCTGAAATTGCTGAAAATGCTGGCGTGATGGGTACGCCGACGATTCAGTATTTCAAAGACAAAGATTTGGTGGCTGAGCTCAAAGGAGTTAAGCCGAAAAGCCAGTACCGCGAGTTAATTGCCAGTAATTTGTAGGAATTCGATCGATTTTAGATTGGAGGTGTGCCAAGAGAGATTTTTCCTAAACTCAACTTGTGTCCCACCTGCCAAAAACCCGGTTTCTCCCCTGCGCGCCAGTCTCGTGCAGGGGAGAAACCGATTTTTTTGTAGCCCCATCGCGCGAAAAAACCCGGTTTGTCGCGAGTGTTTGGCGAATGAGAAAGAGGATTTTTGACCAGGAATTTCAAAGGTGGTACCCGCCACGTGATTTATCCGTGGAATCAATCCCAAATCGAAAATCGAAAATCCTCAAGAAAGAGCATTTATCTCGCGCAAGTCAATCGAAAATCTAAAATCTAAAATCTAAAATCGATTGACTGTTCCGGGTTTTTTCGCCTGAGTGCTACTAAAATCGAAAAGTCTTATATAGGTCGATCGTCATTATGGCTCAAAGCCGCCTCCGACTGCCGCGATTTCTCAACAGTGCCTCACCGTCAAGCCTGTCAATGAAAATGATGTGGGCAGGTTTGACAATAACTGCCGTGTTTATATTGGTAGCAACCTTGTCTCCAGCTATGCAAGCTTGGGGATGGCTGCAAAATCCTACCGAGGCTTTGAGTAACCCCATCCACGAACCGCCGTCGGCGAATTATTGGTTTGGTACTAGCCGCAGCGGCTACGATGTGTTTTCCCGCACGCTGTTTGCTTCTCGCGCGGCTTGGCAAGTGGTAATTTTAGCCACTGCTTTGAGTTTGTTTATCGGTGTGCCGCTGGGTTTGGTTAGCGGTTATTTGGGTGGCAAGCTCGATCGAGTGTTGTTATTTTTAATGGATACAATTTATACTTTGCCGGGGCTGCTACTTTCTCTGACGCTAGCATTTGTAGTGGGAAAAGGAGTTTTGAATGCTGCGATCGCCCTGAGCATTTCCTACATCCCTCAATACTACCGCGTCGTGAGGAATCACACCGTCAGCGTCAAAACCGAATTATTTGTCGAAGCCGCGCGAGCAATGGGTGCTGACACTTGGACAGTGCTTTCGCGCTACCTGTTTCTGAATGTGATTCAGAGCGTACCGGTGCTGTTTGCGCTCAACGCGGCCGATGCAATTTTAACATTAGGAGGTTTGGGATTTCTCGGATTAGGACTTCCCGAAGCAACTCCCGAATGGGGACACGACTTGCGTTTAGCTTTAGATGCGCTACCTACTGGTATTTGGTGGACAGCTTTGTTTCCCGGTTTGGCGATGACTTTAATGGTAGTGGGACTATCTTTGGTGGGGGAAGGATTAAACGAGTTTGTTAACCCTCGCCTGCGGAATCAGCAGTAATCTGTCTTGCGGTTAAATTAAGTTGGCAGTCAGGACTTTAGTGCTTATTCACAAATATAAAAAAACTGAAGTCCTGACTACAAACAGGCGCTATAAAGAGATGGTAATCTCGGCCCGATTAATTACTAAATCTTTATCTCAATCAGGTGAATTCTTTTTCGTAAACCTTCGTTCTGTTGTCAATACAGGCACGGAGCTGAAATTTTTATTGATAGCTTCCTCCCCTAAAGGTCAAGCCACATAATTTAAACCACACTAGAGGATAAAGCAAGGCTCTGTGCTTTCTGATGACACGCTGTAAATAATAACAAAATTTTGAGCATCGCACCAACGTCCTACCGTTCCATTTCTTTAAGCGCATCCTGCAGCTTATGCCTTCTCCAACAATAGCAAGCACATCGCTAACTGGGTAAATTTTCCTTCCCTGGCGGAGTTATCATCTGCAGGTAGTTGCATCAACGTCCGCTGGGGATTTTTTTCCGTCTGCTTGAAATTATCAAGACAATTCGGGAATCCTACTTAAAATTGATGGAAGGAGTTTATTGAATCTTCACACTGTCACAATGTATTTAAAGGAATCGTGAAGTTATACTTCCGGGAGATGTCGAATTGTATTGTTTGTGAGACAGTGCGATCGCGTAAGTGCGAACCGAAAGCCAAAAATTTTAGAGAAGTCCACAGCCGAGAGTTGCGCGGCGGGTTAACTCTCAGTAGAATTTATCCGGGTGGTTTTTGCCACGGACGCGACAAACTCGTGTCGAACTGCTTAAATAAGAATGTGACGTTAAGAACTTAATGTGATTTAACGTCAAAATTAAAGCCAATTTCTGAGATTTGAGCTAACTTAACAATGAAAGCCCCTGTTGCACTACTCAACCCGCAACGCTTCATAGGGGGTCAGAGTCGGTCTCTAATCCAGAGTGGCCGGCTTAAAACTAAAGCTACGAGCTTTATTCAATCGCAGATTGCGTATGATTCAATTCAGGGAAACAGGGTAATGATGGGTGTATCTACACGGATGGTATTGGTTCCAATTTGGGCAACTCAAAAATTGTCTGCTAACTGTCTGGCCAACTACGCCGCAGCCGTTCACCCAGATATACGCAGAAAACAGCGCCGTTCGATCGTGCCAAAGTTTTTGCGGGCCGTTCTCAGGATTTAGCAGAGCTGGACATGAGTTAGTATTGTCAAGCTAAGCTGACAGAGTTTTCCTAGTTCTTGACAAACAATGGAAAACAACTTCCATTTTTTGTGAGAAAGGCTACAATCGGGAAGGTCTTGGCAAGATCCGATTCTCCCCTTTTGGTGCTTCAACCCTCTGCTGTTGCATTTGAGGCAGCAGACCGACATCCAAGGTGGCGAAAATTTGCCGTGCAACTGTCATGTCTGACAACCAGAGTGAAAGCAAGGCGAATCAAAAGTTCGATACCTCAAATACAAAAGTTAGAGGGTTCCGTGCGGGAAAACTTGTACGGGTAAAAGCTCGAAGTACCGAGTAAAAAAGCCAGTATTTTTGGAAGTGCGATCGATCGCACTTCATGGTTTGCTTCTGTGGGCAAGGTATCGCAGGTGATGTGGTAACTCGTTCCGAAAGAAAAAGCCGCTAGCTCAATTCAAGGTCGCGATGTTAAAATTTGCGATCGATTGAATGCGCTGCCTGCTTCAAACCAGAACTCGAACCGTGACTCATAAAACAGGTGCAGTTTCGGTAACAGATTCAGCTAGCAAACCGAAAATCCCACTATTTTTTCCTGCGGGAATGTCAATACTGGCTAACTTGTCTAAACTACAAACAGACACTATTCCACTGTTATTTATTCTTTAATTCAGGAGCATGAGGAAGACGGCATGATCCAGGCTAACACCGTACTCGCAACCACAATTACACCGGAAATGGAAACACTCGAGTTGCTTCGGGGCGCCGAAAGCGTTCTACCTGAGAGCGAGTTGGAACTCTTTATCGACGAAGAAGACGATCGAGAAGAATTCTTAGACTCTCAATCTGAGGACGACACTAAAGCTGGCAAAGGCGCCAAAGCCCGCCGTCGGGCACAGGCAAAGAAAAAGCATTATACTGAAGACTCTATTCGTCTTTACCTGCAAGAAATCGGTCGGATTCGACTGCTGCGAGCTGACGAAGAGATTGAACTAGCGCGCAAGATTGCAGATTTGCTGGAATTAGAGCGAGTTCGAGAACAACTGCTCGAAGAGTATAACCGCGAACCCAAAGACAGCGAATGGGCGAATGCTGTAGATATGGCACTTCCTGCATTCCGTCACCGACTTCACGTCGGCCGTCGGGCCAAGGAAAAAATGGTGCAATCAAACCTGCGTTTGGTGGTGTCGATCGCCAAAAAATACATGAATCGCGGTTTGTCTTTCCAAGATTTGATTCAGGAAGGCTCTTTGGGTCTGATCCGGGCCGCTGAAAAATTCGATCACGAAAAAGGCTACAAGTTTTCTACCTACGCAACTTGGTGGATACGTCAGGCTATCACCCGAGCAATTGCCGACCAATCGCGCACTATCCGCCTACCTGTTCACCTTTACGAAACCATTTCGCGGATCAAGAAAACTACTAAACTCCTGTCTCAGGAAATGGGTCGCAAGCCTACGGAAGAAGAAATTGCTACCCGCATGGAAATGACGATCGAGAAGTTGCGGTTCATTGCTAAGTCCGCACAATTGCCAATCTCTCTAGAAACTCCGATCGGCAAAGAGGAAGACTCACGTCTGGGAGACTTTATTGAATCTGACGGGGAAACACCAGAAGATCAAGTCTCCAAAAACCTGCTCAGGGAAGACTTGGAAAGCGTTTTGGATACTCTCAGCCCCCGCGAACGGGATGTACTGCGGCTGCGTTACGGCTTAGATGACGGACGGATGAAGACCTTGGAGGAAATTGGTCAAATCTTTAACGTCACCCGCGAGCGGATTCGCCAAATCGAGGCTAAAGCTTTGCGGAAGTTGCGCCATCCCAACCGGAACAGCATCTTGAAAGAATATATCCGCTAGAGTAATTTGCTAGCATCACCCGAAAGAGTGATTATCACTCTTTTGGGGGGGGGGAACCCCCCGACCCGGTTTGAGCTATAGCTGTTAAATTTTGTGCTGCTAACTGCCGGGAGCAATTGCCTATTTGTGGCCCAAATCGCGCTGTCAAAATTTTGGGAGTCCGTAACGGAACTCCCAAGCTTTGCATTGTCAAAAAAGTCTTAACTAGAAAATTACATCACGCCCCAAAAGTGAAGCAGACCTTGACCGGAAACCAATTCGATGATGACAGCGACAGAGAAACCAATCATCGCCAAACGACCGTTCCAATTTTCGGCGCCTTCGGTGAAGCCCCAGTTCCAAGCATTGCGTTTTTGTTCTTGCATAGTGCGAACTCCCTTCGTTAACTTTTGTAAGGCTTATGTAAATAAATATAACATTCCTTGATAAAAATGCAAGCTTGTGATTGGTGATATCGGTCACAACGGTCGATCGACCTTGAGGATTTTGCCTAACTAGGAAAAATAGCCAACTCGGTATCAGGGTCGAACAAGTGAATCTTGTCATGGGCGATAGCCAACCAAAGCTCTTCGCCAACTCGGATCGATCGCTCAGGAGGAACCCGCACTTGCATCCTCACCGCCGGAGCATCCGTCAAACAAACCCCCAAATAAGTTTCGTGTCCCAAAGCCTCTACAATTTCCACTTGTACCGAAAGATTTTTGGTAGCCGGAGGGTTAATGCTCAGATGTTCCGGCCGAATGCCCAAAATCAGCCTTCGCCCGTCATATTGTTGTAGACTTTTTGCCCAAATATCGGGTAAAGTAAAGCGAAATTGCGGGTGAGAAATCAACAGCGGAGCACTAAATTCCACAGACAAAAAATTCATCGGCGGAGAACCGATAAACTCAGCCACAAACAGATTAGCCGGCTTGTTGTAAAGCTCTAGAGGTTGAGCTACTTGCTGAATCTGGCCGACCTTCATAATAGCAATGCGATCGCCCATAGTCATCGCCTCAGTTTGGTCGTGAGTTACATAAATAGTTGTAGTTCCCAACTGTCGCTGCAACTGCACAATTTGCGATCTCGTTTGGGCCCTCAATTTTGCATCCAGATTCGATAGCGGTTCGTCCATCAAAAAAACTTCAGGATTCCTAGCCATCGCCCTACCCAAAGCTACCCGCTGCTTTTGCCCTCCCGAAAGTTGTTTCGGCAAGCGATTTAAAAGAGATTCTATTTGCAATAATTCAGCTACCTCCCGCACTCGTTTCCCTACAGCCTTTTCCCGTTCCGACAAATAGCGCAAACCTGGAGGCAACTTGCGAGTAGCTCCTACCAAAAAATCCTCCCATAAAGCATATATTCGCTCGTTGTTTAAAGTATTAGAAGCTAAATAATTAATAAGCTCTTTTACCTGATTCCTGATTTTTTCTGCCTTCTCCCTGCTTCCTTTTTCTTTTTCTGTCTCTTCTCCCTTCTCTCTGCTCCCTTCTAGCTGCTTCCTTCTAGCTGCTCCCTTTTCCCTTGTTCCTTGTTCCTTCTTCCTTCTATCAGTTACATCCGTTACATCCGTTACAGAATCCGTTGCCGAACTTCCTTCTTCCTTCTCCCTTTCCGAGCGGCGCAATCCAAAGGCGAGATTATCGTAAACTGTTAAGTGAGGATAGAGAGCATAATTTTGAAATACCATAGCGATATCTCGGTCTTTAGGAGGCAAATCGTTAAGGAGTCGATCGCCAACCCAAATATTGCCGGCCGTCAAAACTTCCAAACCGGCGATCGATCGCAGCAAAGTGCTTTTTCCGCAGCCAGAAGGGCCCACCAGCACCATGAACTCCCCGTCTTCGACCGTCAGGTTAATGCGCCGCAAAACGCTGTTAGACGCAGGGCGCTCGGCTAGATGCGAGACACTTTCTGCGACGGTGTTTGCTTCTTTTTCCTGTTCTCCTTGGCGGAGAGGAAAGCTTTTGTAGATATTTTCTAATACAACTTGCGCCATTAAACAATTTTAGATTTTAGATTTTAGATTTTAGATTGGGGAATTGGAGGCAGAGCCTCCGAGTATGTATTCCCAGGCATAGCCTGGGAACAAGGCTTAAGAAGTCCTGCAAGAAGAATAATTCCCCATTACCAATGACCCATGACTAATGACTACTGACTGCTGATAACTTTGATAATTTTTTCACCTGGATTCAGGTCAAAAACTCGATCGCCCGCAGCATCTTTCCCCCAAAAAGCTATAGCATCAATAGTCGATCGCAGCAGGCGGCCAGAATTAGTAAAAAGTTTGACATCCGTACCCGGAACAGCCTGCAGCAAGCCAACTAAAGCATCTTTAGGCTCTGAGAAGCGAAAAGCTTGAGTGCCAATTTCGCCCCGGTTAGTAAGTCTGACAGAACCTGCCGGCATTCGTTTTGCCCAACCCAACTCGGAAAATAGCACCAGACTGTCGTTCGGGTCGAGAGTGATGCAGCCCACCAACTGTTCCTGCTTCCGCAACCTGGTTACTTGAGAACCCTGGGCCGCGCGGCCCATTGGCGGCAGTTGTTCATCATCAATCTCAAACCGGAGGACTCGGCCTCCTGAAGTTGCGATCGCCACTTGCTCGCCGACTTTAGCCAGACTCGCACAGCGCAGCCGATCGTCCTCCTTGAGTTTAACAACAGTAACGCCACGATTAGTCAAATCAGCAAATTCCTGCATCGCCAAGCGCTTAATTTTTCCTTGCTGAGTCAGAGTTACTAAATCCGCCGCCTCCGAATTTTCCGGCAAAATAAAGTGTGCAACTGTGATTTCCGACAAAGCGCGATCGGCACTGTCTTTAGTAGCACTCGGCGACAACAAACTAACGATCGGCCTTCCCCGGTCTTTGGCGCTACTACTAGGAATATCCGCCACTTTCAGCGGGTAAGCTTTGCCGTTAGGAGTTAAGACGACCAAAGTGCGATCGGTTTTCGTCAGATTTGCCGTCACAATAAAATCTTCATTTTTTTCTAAAGCTGAAACCGATTTTTCGCGACTTTTCGAGCGTGGCTTTTCCCCAGCAGGCAAGCGTCGCACGTACTGCTTGTGCGAAAATTCAACAATAGTTTCCTCTGGCTCTAGAACGGGCAATAAGTTCGGCTGAATCGTTGCCGGCGACAACTGCTTCACCCCAGAATTTTTCTTACCAGCAAATTGTGATTCGGCGTTTGCTGCGCGTGCAGTTCCATTGGCGAATTTAGTGCGGCGGGGGTCAGCGTACTTGCGTTTGAGCGATCGAAATTCCTTCTTTAAAGCCTTCAAAAGCTCGCGCCTGTCGCTCAACAACCGCTGCAATTCTTGAATATTAGCCATCAACTCATCAAACTCAGACTGCAAATTTTGCCTTTCCAAACCAGTCAGCCTACGCATCGGCATCGCCAAAATCGCATCAGCTTGACTTTCGCTCAAATTTAGGCGAACTTGGAAAGTTTGCTTAGCAGTAGAGCCGTCAGGAGAATTTCTGAGAATGTCGATCGCTGTATCGAGATTTGTCAAAGCCAACATTAAGCCTTCGACAATGTGACACCGGCGTTCCGCAGCCTGCAACTCGTAATTGTAGCGGCGGGTAAGAGTCACTTCCCGGAAATCCAGAAATTCCTGCAACAATTGTCTCAGCGTCAACTGTCGCGGTTGACCGTTGACAATTGCCAGCAAAATCGCCCCAAAATTTGTTTGCAGGTCAGTTTGTTGGTAAAGGCGAGCGAGAACCGCTTCTGGAGTAAATTCCCGCTTGAGTTCAATCACCACTCGAATCCCTTCGCGATCGCTCTCGTCACGCAAATCAGAAATACCGTCGAGGCGGCCAGCATTAACCAACTCCGCCACCTTTTCAATCCAAGCCGCCTTATTTACCTGAAACGGAAACTCCGTCACCACGATCGCCGTTTTAGTACGCACCTTGCGATTACCAGGCACCTCTTCCACTCCGGCCACACCCCTGACCGCAATGCTGCCTCGACCCTTAGTGTAGGCGTCAACAATGCCCTCTGTAGCGACGATTTCCCCCCCGGTTGGAAAATCCGGGCCTGGAATCAGTTCTATCAACTTCTCATCGGATAGTTCCGGGTTTTCAATCAAAGCAATTAAACCGTCTACCACCTCCCCCAAATTGTGCGGCGGGATATTAGTTGCCATCCCCACAGCAATGCCCGTACAGCCGTTGAGTAACAGAAACGGCAACTGAGCAGGCAGCGCCGTCGGTTCCTGCTGGGAATTGTCAAAATTACCAGTAAAATCAACAGTTGCATCGCCGACTTGGGTTAGCATAGCTTCGTGGGCGATCGGTGCCAGCCTCGTTTCCGTATACCGCATAGCAGCCGCCGGATCATTGTCCACCGAACCGAAATTGCCGTGACCCGCCAGTAAAGGATAGCGGCTCGAAAACTCCTGAACCATGCGTACCAGAGCGTCGTAAACCGATTGGTCGCCGTGGGGGTGATATTTTCCCAAAACATCTCCAACTACCCGGGCACACTTACGGTAAGGTCGGTCTGGCGTCAGACCGAGTTCGTGCATCGCATATAAAATTCGACGGTGAACTGGTTTTAAACCGTCGCGGACATCAGGCAAAGCTCGCCCGACGATCACACTCATGGCATATTCGAGGTACGATTGCTGCATCTCGGCGTGCAGAGGCGTAGAAATTACTTGCCCGGAAAGTAGGTTGAGTTGTTTAGCCATGAGTCCTTGTGTCCGTTAATTCCTGAGTGAAAACAGCCTCTGTCAATAATGCCGAGGTTTCCTGTCTCGATTGAAAAGCCTTTGCCCCAGACGAACCGAAAGTTCGACCAAAGCGGCCAGTTGAAGAATAAAAATAAACTTAACTTGTGAAAGCAGAATCAGAGTCCCGAAGACGGGCAACACTTGCCTCTTACTCTCCACTCTTACCCTAACCTCTATGTTGCCTTCATTTGCGCCTACCTGTCTATTTACCTTCTGCCGTGAGAAGGTTGATTCACAGGAGTACACGGAAGGCCATAAACTCAGAACCTAGTGAGGCTTTAGCTCTTCCTAGGAAAGCGTCAATCGATTGCGCGATTTTAGATTTTAGATTAAAGAATTGAAGCATTGACTTGCGCGAGATAAATTCGGGGGCTCCTTGATCGGATACAGGTTTTTTATTTCTGGACGGATGAATCACGTGGCGGGTATCCTCGATGCTTTCGGTCACGAGGGACTTGAGTCCCCGTCAATCTATGATAGAATTTAATTGCAATTAGGAATAACCATCTACACGAAGAAATATTCTCTTCAGGAGAAACCCCAGATTGAGCTCGTCTCGGTACA
Organism: Microcoleus sp. AT8-A3; assembly: GCF_036705675.1. Classification (NCBI taxonomy): domain Bacteria; kingdom Bacillati; phylum Cyanobacteriota; class Cyanophyceae; order Oscillatoriales; family Microcoleaceae; genus Microcoleus; species Microcoleus sp. AT8-A3. The sequence goes on along the minus strand of NZ_JAUBVD010000028.1, from coordinate 52,110 downwards.
GCCGTAGCGTGGATCAAGCAGCAATGGTAGACGATCGAGCTTACCTACCGTATTTTGGAAGCGTGATGGACTCCGAAAGTATTAAAAAAGAAAAGTAAGCAGAATTGGAATATCTCTGGGACTGGTACTTGTTCCGATCGTGTAGAGGCGACTGGACTGTCAGTAACCCCGGTCTAAAGACACGGGGCTTGCAAGAGAAATCTGGCAAGCCGTACTGACCAGACTAAGGCTTAATTGCCTACGTTTTGAGAGTCACGACACCCTGTGGATGCGTAGCTAGTCCCCTGCTCTGTCCGAAGCAATTAAACAGTTCTAAGGTAACAGGAACAGTGTTGCAGGTCTAACAAGCTCTCGAAACATTGTCGAAGCTAACATTACCCCATTCATGGGAGGTACAACCCGTGCAAAATACTATGCGTACAGGATTGGAAGATTGGAAGCGGTAATTGTCCCGTTGAAAGTGCAATACAAAAGTACACTCCCGTTAACCAATCCCAAGGCGGTAGTAAATCAAAAATATAAAGCCGTGCTAGAAGCACGGGGTTTCTACCCATTTTTTCTGATGAGTGAACTCCCATTTTTGGGCTTATTCAACCATAGAGCGTGGTCGTGACTCGCTGAGAGTGTCAAAAATGCCATATTAATATAATTCATCAGTCAAAAGCTCTCCTGGCGCTATCTCCTAGTCTGACATCCACTAGATGAACGGAAGCGTCGATATTTTCAGCCGTTTTGAGGGGTTAAAACTGAGAATTAAAAATCTCCAACAATCCCCGCTAGATTCGCTACTTTGAATGCGGTGGCGACGGGAGTATGTGAATAAACATGGCTTGATTCTAATCAGGAAGAAGGAAAATAATTATCACACATTCCCGAATCTAATACCAGTTCAAAAAATAGTGAAACTGTATATCCGTGATCCAAACTGATATCCAGTCAATCAGTTCCCATCTAAAATCTAAAATCTAAAATCTAAAATCTAAAATCTAAAATCTAAAATCTAAAATCTAAAATCTAAAATCTAAAATGGTAGAAGCTGGAGGCTTGACCGAAAGAGAGGGTACTATAAGTGCAGGACTCACGGGTAGTCACAAACCGGGTTTTTTCATAGCAATAGTTCGTTATAGCCCGCCAAAACTAGCAAAAACCTGGTTGCGAGGCGTCGTCCATGCGTCCAGGATTGTACTAGAAACCTGCTACCTGAGAATCTTGAGACTGTCACCAGTAGCAGGTCTAGTTATAAAAAAGAACTAAACTGTCTGTGTATAGTAGTCTAAATGATGGTACTGGATGCTTCTAGGCATCTGTAAACCCTCTGACAGCTAGTGGCTCAAGGATATACATACGGGTTTTGCAGGGTTCCCGGCTGATGGCGCTAAAAACTCTGCATTTTTGACGGGGAATGTAGTCCCCGTGTCGTGTTCCTCTTTGGACTAAAGTCACAAAGTTTCTATACTTCCCATATTTATTTATGAAAACCGTTCTGATTGTAGAGGACGATTTGGTTAATGCTCGGGTTTTTTCCAAAATTCTGACTAAGCGGGGGGGCTTAGCCGTGAAACACACGGAAAATGTTGAAGAGGTGATGCAGATTGCTGCCAACGGCGAAGCTGATTTGATTTTAATGGATGTGTCTCTTTCCCGCAGCGTGTACCAGGGCAAATCTGTTGACGGCATTAAGATTACTCAACTGCTCAAAGCTGACCCGCAAACAGCCTCGCTGCCGATTATTTTGGTGACTGCTCACGCGATGGCTGGTGATAAAGAAACATTTCTAGATCAAAGCGGTGCCGACGGTTACATCTCTAAGCCTGTGGTAGACCATCAAGAGTTTGTGAATCAAATCAAGGCTTTGCTACCTGATTGAGTGAACCATACATGAAAAAGGAATAAGAAGGAAAAAGGAAAAAGGAAGAAGGAAGAAAGAATTGTTTGTTTAAACCAACAAACAATTAAAACTCTCTTATTTACAAAGTTTGTTTAAACTCTGAATCTTTCTTCTTCCTTCTTCCTTTGGATGTCTCATCGCACAATGCTATGAGTTCGGACTGTTAATTAGTGAGGATAATTTGAGATTTTTCAAGTCATGAAATCGAAGTGTGCGGCGCCCGTGGAACCAAATTATCCTCAGCGATCGCAACACCATTCACTCACTTCATGCAGCCTCAAAACTGCGATTAATCCTCATCCTCATCAAAATCAAAACCAATATCATCCTCATCATCAACATCCGAGCCCAAAGCATCATCCTCAGTCTCAGCGACAAAATCGTCCTCATCAACCTCAACTTCCTCAAAATCCTCATCAGGCTCAAGATCGGACGGACGCCCAATCTCATAACCGCTCTCGATCGTATAAGCACGACGCGCAGTGCGATCGTCAAGCACCACATCCTCCTGCAAATCGTGGATATCGTCATCAAAAACAGCACCATCAAAACCCGCATCCTGCACCCCAGCATCCTCATAGGCATTGAACCCAGTACCCGCAGGAATCAGGCGGCCGATAATCACATTTTCCTTCAGGCCCCGCAGCCAGTCGGATTTACCCTCGATCGCAGCCTCAGTCAACACCCGCGTAGTCTCCTGGAACGAAGCAGCGGAAATAAAGCTATCAGTATTCAGCGAAGCCTTAGTAATCCCCAGCAACACCGGAGTATAATCCGCCGGTGCTCCACCAGTAATTGACATCGCCTCATTCACCTGCTCAACCTGCCGCAACTCCACCAACTCGCCGGGGAGCATGGTAGTATCGCCACCATCCTCCATCCTGACTTTGTTGGTCATCTGGCGGACGATTACCTCAATGTGCTTGTCGGAAATATCCACGCCCTGAGACTGATAAACCGACTGCACCTCATTCACCAAAAACGTCTGCACCTGTTGGAAACTCTCCAAAGCCGCCTCAAAAGTAGACTGCCGCTCCTTAAGCACGTGGAAGAACACCTCCAGAATTTCGTGGGGGTTAGCAGGCCCATCGGTCAAAGCTTCGGCGACGCCTACGCGCTGTCCGTCGGAAACGATCGGGTTTTGACCGGGCAACAAAGGATACTCCTCAATCCGGCCATCATCCTCAATCACCGCAAGTTCCACAACGTCGTCATCCGTAACCACGCGAGCCGTCCCCGGCCGCTTGGCTAAAATACAGGCTTCCTTGGGCTTCCGTCCTTCCAGAAGTTCCTCAATCCGTGGCAAACCTTGGATGATATCCCCAGTCTTTGCCCGCTCAAACACCAGAATCACCAAGTTGTCACCCCGCTGCACCAAGTCGCCGTCGTCTACGTGCAGCACGGCACCGGCGGAAACTCGGTAAGGACGAGCTATTCTGAGCAAGAGTTTGGCCGGTTCTGTCTCTGAGGCAGGGACAACCTTCACAACTTGGCCGGATTCTTCGAGAACGACGCCTGGAGCTATTTCGGTACCAGCTACCAGCAGTTGACCCGGACTTACATCCGGCGTGCTGGCGACAGAGATGGAAATAGAATCCGCATCTCGCATCACCAACAGTCGGCGCACTGGTTCGCCCTGGCCCTCACGGATGCCCCGCACGATACCCGCTTCTTTGCAGAGAATCTCTGTGCGGGCGACTACTGCCCCGGGCGCGATCGACTGCCCATCCTCCACCAACAGCCGCGTGTGAGTGCTGCCCTGAGTCGGATCAGCAGACACATCCCGCCGAATTACTAGCGATTCCAAAATGACTAGCTGCAAGCGGAAAGTCTTGGAAACTCGATCGCCCCCATCAGCCACAGCCATGGCCAACTCTTGCGACGCACTAACGTCTTCAGGCGAACCCCAAGCCGGGCCCGAACCGTCGGCTCCAAAAGCCATAGCATCGTCCTCATCCGGCAGCAGCTCGATATCCGCCGCCAGTTGCGGAGCTCCCGAACCAATTTCCAAAATAAGCTGAGTCCGCAGCAGTTCCAATCCCTCGACAGATTTGACGCGCTCCCCATCCTTATAAGGGAGTCGCTGCACTGCTTTCAAAGAGATCGACTCATTCAGCGCCGTCTGAGAAGGCACTGGTGGCTTATCCGGCACCGGGAACTCCACCACCGGCCGCAGCAGCAAAGCCGGGCCTTCGGGAGTTTCGATATACTCGGCATAGCCCAACTCTTCGGCAATCAAGCCTGGGGAAATCTCTTGACCGGCGTTGACGATTTGACCTTCCCCGAAAGTTAGCGGCGGGCGGTCAACTACATGGAGCGTCCCCGGCTTGATCACAATTTCCCGGAGGATGTCATTTTTCTGAGTGATTTCCACTGCCCCGCTGGTTTGGCAGAAAATATCCTTAACGACTTCTGTACCGGCCTCTACGTACTGGCCATCTTCCACCAGCAGTAGAGAAATATCCTTATTGACCTCGTGGCACTCTTCCGGTATCCAGAGCAGAGTCCCCCCCTTCACGACTTCGTAGCCAAGTTTAGCTTTGCCGCGCTTGTGGACTTCGACTCCGCCGTACTTGACGATGCCTCCTGTAGCTGTGCGGTAGCTGTCGTCGAGCAGTTCGGCGACGACTTCTCCGTTGATGACTTTGCTTCCTGGGGCTGTCTTGAGGGAAAACCGCTGTTTGGAAGATGTTTCGATCGTGTAGTGGTCGCGGCCGCCTGCACTTTCGGCCCGCACGACTGCTTGGTCGAGCAGGACTTGGGCGGTGATAATTTCGATTTCTCTGGGGTCAGCGATGCGGACTACGCCACCGTGTTCGGAGACGAGTTTAGTTTCGGCAATCACGCTTTCTGCTGGAATGCGATCGCCATTTTTCACTGCTGGTTCGGCGCCGGGGGGTAAGTTGTAGACTTCTCCTGAGAGAATCCAAATCAGCCCGCCTTTGCTGGCTGTGCGGGTTGTGTTCCCTTGGCGGTCGGTTTTTTCTTCTGGCACCAAATCAGCAAATTTGGCTTCTCCGGCTAAGTCGGAAGCTACGTCTGTAGTCACTTTTTCCGTAGTTTTGCGGGCGGCGCGACCGACGATCGGCACTTCTGCCAAAACTTGACCGGGAATGGCGCGCTGTCCGTCTTTGACCATCAGAGTAGAACCCTGGACGATCGCCAATTCGATTTTCAGTTTTTGATTTTTGGCACCGGATTTTCCTTCTTCAAATCCGTCGCCTTCAAATACGAGTTTGCCGTTGTTTTCGGCTACCAGTGCTTCTTCGCCGTGTCTGGTGCGGAAGGAGCGAGTACGCAGGTTCTTGAATTTCACTACGCCGCTTGTAGGGGCGCGTTCTTGTTTGGCGACTTCTCCGGTGAATACGCCGCCGGTGTGGAAGGTACGCATGGTGAGCTGGGTTCCCGGTTCCCCGATCGACTGAGCCGCAATAATCCCGATCGCTTCTCCCATGTCCACCATTTTCAAGTGGGCTAGACTCCAGCCATAGCAGTGCTGACAAACCGATCTGGTTGATTCACAAGTCAGGGGCGATCGTAAATACACTTCTGCCACCCCAGCTTTACCAATTTCTGTGGCCAACTCATCGGTAATTGGCTGATTTCGGACGGCTTTTTCGCTGCCGTAAGTCACGATTTCCCCGGTTTTGGGGTGCACCGCATCCCTCGCCAACACGCGCCCTAGCAGCCTGTCCTTGAGGGGAATCAGCACTGTTGCTCCGTCCGTCATCGGCCGGACTCGAATTCCCCGCTGGGTGCCGCAGTCTACTTCGCGCACAATTACATCCTGGGACACATCCACCAAACGGCGAGTAAGATAGCCAGAGTCTGCTGTCCGCAAGGCTGTATCTACTAAGCCTTTGCGCGCGCCGTAGGAAGAAATAATGTATTCGGTGACGGTGAGTCCTTCGCGGAAGTTGGTTTTAATTGGCAAGTCAATAATTTCCCCCTGCGGGTCTGCCATCAATCCGCGCATTCCCACCAACTGCCGCACTTGAGAAATGTTTCCCCGCGCCCCGGAGAAGGCCATCATGTAGACGGAGTTTAGGGGGTCTGTGGCTCGGAAGTTTTTGACTACTTCGTCTTTGAGGTCTTCTGAGGTGCTGTTCCAGGTGTCGATTACTTTTTGGAACCGTTCTACTTCGGTGATTTCGCCTCTGGTGTATTTTTGTTCGGTGATGCGGATTTCTTCTTCGGCTGCATCTAGGAGCGATCGTTTCGACGGTGGCACCTGCAAGTCATCTACGCTAATCGAAACTCCGGCCCGTGTCGCAAAGCGGAAACCCAAGTCTTTGAGTTTATCTGCCATTTGCGCTGTACGGGCCGTTCCGTAGTGCATGAAAGACCAAGAGATTAATTTTTTGAGCTGACCTTTGTCAACAACTCGATTGCGAAAAACAATTTCCTTATTTTCTGTCATTTTTCTGAGTAGTAGTAGTAGTAGTAGTAATTGGTAATTGGAATATTGACGCAGGAGGCTCTCTTGCTGCGAGGCAGAGGGCAGTAGTAAGTAGGTTGGGTTGAGGAACGAAACCCGACATTTCACCCACCCAACATTTCACCCACCCAACATTTCACCCACCCAACATTAACCCAACCGTATTGATTAGTAATTAGTAAGCAGTAATGGGTAAATTTCCTAACTTAAATCACCATTATTTATTAGCGATTACTTATTAGTAATTACCCACCACCCCTTACCCATTACCTCCTAATTATTTATCACCGACTCAATAGTTTGGTGATAAATAATCCGGCCCGGAGTAGTGCGAATGAACTGATTGAGCACCTTGCCGTCTCCGTCTTCCCGAACTCGGCGGAACTTGTATTCTTTCGTCACGATACCGTCGGTAGAGCGTTCTACCTTCAGTGGTTCTCCTTCAGGTTCTATGTTTTCGATAGCGCCTTGAAACCTCACCCACACATAGGAGTGCAAGTCAACGACTCCTTGTTCGTAAGCTACAACCGCGTCGGTAAGGTTGGAGAAATAGTGACCGGCTCCTTTTTGAGCGTCAGGATTTTCGGCTGTTAAGTAATAGCAACCGAGCACCATATCTTGAGAAGGAGTAACGATCGGTCTTCCGGTTGCCGGCGACATGATGTTGTTAGAAGCCAGCATCAGCAAGCGCGCTTCCGCCTGAGATTCCAAAGACAAAGGCACGTGCACGGCCATTTGGTCGCCGTCAAAGTCAGCGTTAAAAGCCGGACAGACTAGCGGGTGAAGCTGAATTGCCCTCCCGTCCACCAAAATCGGCTCAAAGGCTTGAATCCCCAAACGGTGGAGGGTCGGCGCCCGGTTTAGCATGACCGGGTGTCCTTCAATCACCTCCTGAAGCACGTCCCAAACGCTGGGATCGTTGCGCTGGATCAGTTTTTTGGCAGCTTTGATGTTGTTGACCAATCCTTGGCGGATCAAGCGGTGGATGACGAAAGGCTGGAAAAGTTCGATCGCCATTTCCCTCGGCAAACCGCACTGATGAATCTTCAGTTTCGGCCCCACCACAATCACCGAACGCCCGGAGTAATCAACTCGTTTCCCGAGCAAGTTTTGCCGGAAGCGCCCTTGTTTCCCTTCAATGATGTCCGACAGCGACTTCAGCGGGCGGTTGTTTGCGCCCACCACAGTCCGGCCCCGGCGACCGTTGTCAATCAGCGCATCCACAGCTTCTTGTAGCATCCGCTTTTCGTTGCGGATGATAATCTCCGGCGCCAGAATTTCTTGCAGTCTCGCCAAGCGGTTATTGCGGTTGATGACTCTCCGATAAAGGTCGTTGAGGTCACTCGTTGCAAAACGCCCGCCGTCTAACTGCACCATCGGCCGCAAGTCCGGGGGAATCACCGGAATCACATTGAGCACCATCCAATCGGGTTGAGAACCCGTAGCGATGAAGTTGTCAATCACTCGCAAGCGTTTAATTAACTTCGCCCGTTTTTGACCTTTAGCATTAGCAATATCTTCCCGCAACTTTTCCGCTTCACTTTCTAGCGGAATATTTTGCAGCAAAACTTGCAAAGCTTCAGCACCAATCCCTACTTCTACACCTGTGAGTGTGGAATCTTCGCTGTAAAGTTCGTCTTCTATTTCCAGCCAAGCATCTTCTGTAAGCAATTGCTTGTATTGCAGCTTCTCTGCATTACCTGCATTGAGGACAACGTAGGCATTGAAATACACGATTTGTTCGACATCTCGCAGCGGCATATCTAACAGAATTGCCATGTAACTCGGGATGCCTTTGAGATACCAAACGTGAGCGACTGGAGCTGCTAATTTGATAAAGCCCATGCGATGGCGGCGGACGCGAGATTCAGTGACTTCAACACCGCATCTTTCGCAAACAATGCCTCTATGGCGAACTCGTTTGTACTTCCCACAATGACATTCCCAATCTTTGGCAGGCCCAAAAATGCGCTCGCAAAACAAGCCATCCATTTCAGGTTTTAATGTCCTATAATTAATTGTTTCGGGTTTTGTCACCTCGCCGGTTATCTGACCGTTGGGTAAAGTTCTCTCTCCCCACTGTCGAATTCTTTCTGGTGAAGCTAACCCTATCTTGACGTAATCAAAGCGTTGTTCTATCTTAGCCATTTTGACTCCAATTGATGATTTACAGTCGATTATTTGTGGTAATTTATCTTTTTTGTTTGCTTGTTTTGCGGCTTAAATCAATTTTATTCTCCTCTATATGTGACATTCCTTTTGATATCAGAAATGACATTTCTGGACACCTCAAATTCCTGAGCAATTTTAGCAATGGATTCTCCGGCTTGAATTCGTTCTCTGATTTCAAGAGCTTGAGCAAAAGTAAATTTGCGATCGAGATGTCCACCCATGCGAGGAAGTGGAACCTGTTGACCTGCTTCCTTCCAAGTGACGTGATATTTAATATCGTGTATGGTTTTGCGGCCGACACTGTATTCCTGTGCTACATCCTTCATCCTCTCTCCTGCTGCTAGCTTTTGTCGAATTTCTCGCACCTTTTCCCAATCTAATTTGGCATTGGAAAGAGGATGACTTTTGCCTTGAGTGCGTCCTTTCTTAGAAGCATCTAACAAATTTTGAGTGCGAGTACCAGCCCAAAGGTGTTCTGGATTGATGCAACTGGGATTGTCGCAGGTATGACAAGCATCCATCGAAGTCGGAAGTTCATATCCTAATTTCTCGGCTAAAACAGCACGGGTAACTGATTTTAATTTCCCATTTTTCCAGTATCTGCCATAACCTTGACCATCCTTTCCACCTGAGAAAATGATGCAGCCGCTGTCTTGAATTTCTCCTAAAAAATTGGGTGAAACTGTAGTGAAGTTATCGGGAATATTTGTCTGAAGTATCTTAATAATAGTTTCATGTTGTACTCCATACTCTTTTGCTAGGTGGTTCTTGATGGTTCCAGATAAATATTTAGTCTGAATTTCCCGTAGTTGTGCGATCGACAATATGCCAATACCGGGAATACTTTTGCGTCTGGGAGTTTTGCGATCGCGCCCCATCATCTGCCCGGTATTTTCAGCCGCAGTTCCCGCTACGAGATGTGCTGGGTTGATGCAGCTTCGATTGTCGCAGGTGTGGCAAGCAAAATAACCGGAACCAAGGAATCCTGCTATTTTTGATTCGAGGACTAATCGGTGGACTAATACCGTTTTGCCATCGAGCCACTTGCGCCCGTAACCGTTGCCAAACTTGCTCCCTTGCCAGTTAATACAGCCTGTCGCCCGGTCAAATTCTCCTTCTATTCCTGGGACAACTGTTACAATAGTCATGTCAGCGTCTCTCCTCTTAAGAGCGTTGATTCGCCTCACCAGTGTTCGTACCACTGCTGAGGCATTTTAATTGGGACTTCTCGATTTTAGATGTGAGATGTAAGATTGAATGCTGTCAAACAATTCTTCAATCTAAAATCTAAAATCTAAAATCTAAAATCCCTAATCCTCGTCAAGTTCGTCACGAGAAAGCGATTCGTAAGTAGGCCGGGAGGGCGATCGCTTGCCCCCAGCATCTGCCATCAAATCCACCTCAACGTGCTCGCTGCCCTCGTCGGACGTATTCACCTTGTGCACAGCAATATCCAAGCACAAAGACTGCAACTCCCGCATCAGCACCTTGAAAGATTCCGGCGTACCGGGGCGCGGGATAGCTTTGCCTTTGACGATCGCATTCAGCGCTTCATTCCGCCCCTGCATATCGTCCGACTTGACAGTCAGCAACTCTTGCAAAGTATAAGCGGCGCCGAACGCTTCCAGAGCCCAGACTTCCATTTCTCCGAACCGCTGACCCCCCTGCTGCGCTTTGCCGCCCAAAGGCTGCTGCGTTACCAGCGAGTAAGGGCCTGTGCTACGGGCGTGGATCTTATCGTCTACCAAGTGAACCAGCTTCAGCATATAAGCGATGCCGACTGTGATCGGGCGATCGAACGGTTCCCCAGTTCGGCCATCGTAGACAATAGTCTTGCCGGGGTGCTTTTCGTTGAACACCCAAGGCTTGCCGGTTTTTTCGCGTGCCTCCTGTAGCTTGCCGTGTACGGTTTCGCGAGACTTTTCAGCGCCGTGCATTTCATCAAAAGGCACCATTTTGAACCGCATCGACAGATTTTCGCCGGCCCATCCCAGCAAGCACTCAAAAATCTGACCCACGTTCATCCGCGACGGTACGCCCAAGGGATTGAGCACTATGTCAACCGGAGTCCCGTCGGGTAAGTAGGGCATATCCTCCATCGGCAAAATCCGGGACACAATACCCTTATTCCCGTGGCGGCCGGCCATTTTGTCGCCGACTTGAATCTTCCGCTTTTGAGCCACGTAGACGCGGACGACCATGTTGGCGCCGGGGGGCAGTTCGTCGCCCTGTTCGCGGGTAAACACCCGCACGTCCACCACGCGGCCTTTTTCGCCGTTAGGGACGCGGAGGGAATTGTCGCGCACGTCGCGGGCTTTTTCGCCGAAGATTGCCCTCAGCAGTTTTTCTTCCGGCGGTTGGTCGGATTCGCCTTTGGGGGTGACTTTGCCGACTAGGATGTCGCTGGCTTCTACCCAGGCACCTTTGCGGATAATCCCCTGTTCGTCTAGCTGGCGCAGCGCGTCTTCGCCGACGTTAGGAATTTCGCGGGTGATTTCTTCGGGGCCGAGTTTGGTTTGACGGGCTTCGATTTCGTATTTTTCAATGTGGATCGAAGTGTAGACATCTTCGTACACCAAACGCTCGCTAATTAGCATCGCGTCTTCGTAGTTGTAGCCTTCCCAGGGCATATAAGCTACGAGGATGTTGTGACCCAGAGCGAGTTCTGCCCCCTCGGTGGAGGAACCGTCGGCGAGCACTTGACCTGCTACGACTCGATCGCCCTCATAAATCAGCGGACGCTGGTTTAAACAAGTATCCTGGTTAGAACGCTGATATTTTTGCAGTTCGTGTTCGATGCAGCCAGCATATTTTTGCTTCCAAACCGAGGGCTGTTTGACTTTGAGATCGTCGTATTCCTTAATCAGGAAATGTTCTTCGCTGGAATTCGATTCGGCATCTACAGCCAGGGGTTTGACAATAATCCGGGTAGCGTCGATGTATATCACCTCGCCGTCGATCCGGGAAACCACAACCATCCCCGAATCTCGCGCCGCCTGAGCTTCCAAGCCCGTACCGACGAGGGGCCGTTCTGGTTTCAGTAGCGGCACAGCTTGCCGCTGCATATTCGATCCCATCAGAGCTCGGTTGGCGTCGTCGTGTTCCAAGAACGGAATCAGCGATGTCGCGACGGAGACGATTTGCACGGGCGAAATCGCCATGTAGTCCACCTGCATGGGAGTGGTGGTAGTAAACTCTTGGCGGTAGCGGACGGCTACGGTTTCGCCCAAGAGGTTGTTGTTTTCGTCGAGGCTGATGTCTCCGGGGGCGACGCGCAAATCGTCTTCTTCGTCGGCTGTCATGTAAACAGGGGCTTTGTCGCGCAGCACCCGTCCTTTTTCTACTGGATAAAAAGGAGTTTCGATGAAGCCGTAGGGGTTGACGCGGGCGTGGGTTGCTAAGGAACCGATCAGACCGGCGTTGGGGCCTTCTGGTGTTTCGATCGGGCAAATCCGGCCGTAGTGGGACGGGTGAATGTCCCGTACTGCAAACCCGGCGCGTTCGCGAGTCAGACCTCCAGGGCCCAAGGCGGAAAGCCGACGTTTGTGCGTCAGTTCTGCCAGAGGGTTGGTTTGATCCATGAACTGCGATAGCTGGGAGGAACCGAAGAATTCCTTGATTGCTGCTACCAGCGGTTTGGGGTTTACCAGAGAGGCGGGGCTGAGGGAGTCGGCATCCGAGACTGTCATTCTTTCGCGGATGATCCGTTCTAAGCGGTTGAGGCCGACTCGGACTTGGTTTTGCAGCAGTTCTCCGACACTGCGGACGCGACGGTTGCCTAAGTGGTCGATGTCGTCGGTGGAACCGATGTCGAATTCGAGGTTAATTAAGTAGTCGATCGCGGTCAAGATATCTTGCGATGTCAGCACCCGCGTGGTATCGGGGACTGTCAATCGCAATTTTTTGTTGAGTTTGTAGCGGCCGACTCGGCCCAAATCGTAGCGTTTGGGGTCGAAAAAGCGCGAGTTGAGGAGCTGTTCGCCGCCCGCCACGGTGGGGGGTTCGCCTGGACGGAGTTTGCGATAGAGCTCCATCAAAGCTTCTTCTTCGCCGAATTGTCCTTCTTTCTCGATCGTTTTTTGGAAGTATTCCGGGTGGCGGAGTGAGTCGTAGATTTCGCCGTCTGTAAGTCCGAGGGCTTTGAGCAGCACCTGAGCCGATAGTTTGCGGGTTTTGTCGATTCTGACCCAGACTAAATCGTTTTTGTCTGTCTCGAACTTGAGCCACGCGCCCCGGTTAGGGATGAGCGAGGCGTTATAGGAACGCCGACCGTTTTTGTCGGTTTCCGATTTGTAGTACACGCCGGGGGAACGCACGATTTGGTTGACAATCACCCGTTCCGCGCCGTTGATGATGAATGTGCCGCGCTCGGTCATCAAGGGTAAATCGCCGATGAAGACTTCTTGTTCTTTGATTTCCCCTGTTTCTTTGTTAATCAGGCGGGTGGGGACGTACATTTGCACCGAGTAGGTGCTGTCCCGGCGCTTGGCTTCGTCCACATCATATTTGGGGCGCTTGAGTTTGAAGTCTTTGCCCATGAAGTGGAGTTCCAGCTTGCCCGTGTAGTCTGTAATCGGGGAGAAGCTGTCGAGTTCTTCGATCAGCCCGGCTTCTAGAAACCAGCGAAAACTTGCCCGCTGGATTTCGATCAAATCGGGCAAGGTGAAGGCGAATTCTGTGTAATCTTTAGTGGTCATGGGTGTCCTTTTTCCGCAGTGGCTCTAGCTTTTTACATGGCGCCAAGGCTGGGTTTTTTTTACCTTGTTGCGTTTTTTTGATGGATTGTGTGAGAGAATTTATATGATGTTTTCGATCGCCTGCCAACTGCTGCAACGGTTATTATTGCTTGGGGCTCGCAGTATTTTTGTGCGGATTTTAGTTTCGATCGAGATGCTTTTAGCTCTGATCTCGTGGTATCCCGGGGTGAATTCCCTACACTTTTGACTCCTAAAATTGACTTGACAGCTATTGCCAAATTGCTGAGGTTCCAAGTTTCTTCTGATGTGTAAGTTTGAGTGTGTAAGTTTGAGGTATTGCCTGAAGTTTTGACCGATCCCGAAGTTTAGCGTACTCGCGTTGTGTTGGTAGTTCCTGGGCGACCTCGCAGGATCGGATACTAAGCCAACGCCCGATCGGTCGGTTCTTTTTATTATAGGACGCAAATCCGATCGCAACAGGCAACGCCAAAAGAATCTCCAATAAAGGATGAATCCGGTTTTTCTGGCAGGATAGAAATGGGATTATCCCGATCGCTGGCTCCTAAATCAACCTGTTTTTCTCCTTTCTGTGCTCTGCTATAACTAAACAGAAAAGCCGAATAGCTGACAGGCATTTTCGGTTGTCTGCTGGGACAAAGTTAAGAGAGAAACTCCTCTCAATTTAGCAACTTGCTCGGCTACGTAGTAGACATAGGCTGGTTCGTTGCGTTTTCCCCGCTGGGGTACGGGGGCGAGAAAAGGGCAATCTGTCTCGACTAGGATGCGATCGCTATTTACCATACAAGCTGATTCTTGTATTTGCAAGGCTTTTTTAAAGGTGACTGTTCCGCTAAAACTAATGTAGAAACCTAGGTCTAAAAACCACTGGGTTTCTTCGGGTGTGCCTCCCCAGCAGTGCATGACCCCGCGCACGGGCCCGCGTGTTTGCCAAAAGTTCCTCAGCATTTCGGCCATTGGGGCTGCGGCGTCGCGACAGTGGATAATGACTGGTTTGTCAAGTTCCTGGGCGATTTCAAGCTGTGCCTCAAACACTTTAAACTGGTGTTCTCGATCGTCAGCTTTATAAAAGTCCAGTCCGGTTTCGCCGATCGCCACTACCCTAGAGTCCGAATTCGCTAATTCCCTAATCTGGATCGCAGTCTCATCTTTCCACTTGTCGGCATCTAAGGGGTGGAGTCCCACCGCAAACGAGACTTCTGCGAACTGATTGGCGATTGCTTGAATGCCGGCAAACTCTTCTGGCTCTACACAAGAATGAACCAGCCGAACTACACCAGCTTCGCGCCAGCGTTCTCGAATGGCTTCTAACTCAGATTTGTAGGTCTCAAAGTTGATATGAACGTGAGTGTCGATGAGCTGCATGGGGGAAGCAGATTAGAGGTGATACGGGAGAATCCCTGTCGGTGAGGTATCAGGGGTCGAAAAACCGAGAGTAGGAGACTGGGAGACTGGGAGGAAGTGGGAGAGTGGGAGAGGGGGGAGGGTGCGAGTGGGAAAAATCTTTCCTGTTCCTTTTTCCCTCAGTATCCCTCCGTTAAATCCCGTACACAATCCGTTTCCGAACTTCACGCTTGACTTCTTCCCTCAACATCCATCCCTTAAATCCGTCCCATCCCGTACACAATTCGTTGCCTTTGTTCCTTCTCTCTTACTGTCTTAAGATGCTACCGATGATGATACTTCGTGTGGCTTGAGAGTTCTTGCCAAGCGGGACTTTTTGCGAGCGCCGTTGTTGCGGTGGAGTACACCTTTTTTGACTGCTTTGTCGATTTTGCTGTAGGCCTCAGACATTCGCTGCTGGACTTCTTGCATTAATTCAGGGCTCGGAGCTGCGGCGTATTTGTCAACGGCCGCAAAATACTTCTTCATCAAAGTTTTGACCGCTGACTTGTAAGATTTGTTGTACAAGCGGTTACGTTCGGCGATTTTGACTCGTTTGACGGCGGACTTAATATTTGCCATAGTTCTGTTGCTGGAAGTAGGTATTCATTGATACACCCTAGTCTCAAGACAGTCTCAAGACACGGGGATTTTGAAGGACAACCTTTTCGGGAGCGATCCGCAAAAAGCTTGATTTTAAAAGGCTGAGTCAGACAGCCACTTTCCACTCGCTCAGAGCAATCTGAGTCTGTGGCTATTTTTTGGCGATCGCCCGCGCAATAATTTTTTATTGACTTATTTAACGGCCCATTTTTTGCCCCTGACTATACCCAAAGGTATGACACGGATGTTACGGATGCCTCTTGCGTGGTTTCCACCGTCACCTGTTAAATTCACGGTTTCTGGCGCCCAACTTTCCATTATACAATAATTTGGCGTTTTTATAAAAAAATTATCAGGTGTTGGAAAAACTAATATAGCATCTATTCTGCAAAGAATGTGATTCCCTGAAAAATCCAAGTTAAGCTATAACAAAGAGTACGGGTTATTGGGGCTTCGGCAAGAAGCACTTACCGCAGGTAGAAGGCAGAAGGCAGAAGGTAGAAGGTAGAAGGTAGCCTGAGTAGAAGGTAGAAGGTAGAAGGCAGAATCAACATTCTCCCGCTTGCACACTCTCCCCCTCACACACTCGGGCTCGGACACTCTCCCCGTCTGATATCGAACCCTCTCCCGCAGCACCCGGTTCTCTGGCGCACAATTCCTCAGAAAGGTTGTGACTTGTCCTCGGTGTTGCAAAATCCTCGACAGAGATTTAAACGCTGCACTGAAGCCTTTGAAAATGCCGCGAGTCTCGCGGTTTAAGCTTGTGGACTGGTGGTGGCCTACTTCAGCAGGAGATAGCCACAAAAATCCCCAATTGTCAAGCAAATGTTAGTGAATTATAGACGGCATTCCTAATCTCCATGCTGCGAATCATTACTCAGTGGGTTGAGGCACAAGCTGAACTGCGACGAATCTGCGATCGCACCCATGACGAACTTGTCGTTCACAAAGAAGCCACCGTCCGGGAGGTGCTGCAAGCTGTAAGGCGCAGAGGCGATCAGGCTGTGCTGCACTACACTGCTGAATTTGACCGCATGACCCTAAATGTGGAAGAATTACGGGTCAGCGGCGCCGAATTGGATGCTGCTTACCAGCAGGTGTCGAAAGAATTATTAAATGCAATCCGCTTAGCTTGCAAACAGGTAGAGGCGTTTCACCGACAGCGCGTCCCGAAGTCTTGGGTGCAGTTTGGTGATGACGAGATTGTTTTGGGCAAACGCTACACCCCGGTCGATCGAGCGGGAATTTACATTCCAGGCGGTCAGGCGTCCTATCCAAGCTCGGTGATCATGAATGCGGTGCCAGCGAAGGTCGCCAAGGTTCCGAGACTGGTAATGTGTACTCCCCCCGGACAGGAGAAGAAAATGAATCCTGCTGTGCTCGTAGCGGCTCAGGAAGCGGGAGTTGATGAGATTTATCGGGTAGGCGGGGCGCAGGCGATCGCAGCTTTAGCCTACGGTACGGAAACTATTCCGAAGGTGGATTTAATTACTGGGCCGGGAAATATTTACGTCACTCTGGCTAAAAAACTGGTTTACGGGACTGTGGGGATCGATTCTCTGGCTGGCCCGTCCGAGGTGCTGATCATAGCAGACGGCTCGGCAAATTCTGTGCACGTGGCTGCAGATATGTTGGCTCAAGCTGAACATGATTCGATGGCGTCGGCAATTTTGCTGACGGCGGATTCGGTGCTGGCGAGGAAAGTGGTGGCTGAGGTGGACAGACAGTTGGCAAATCACCCGCGCCGAACTTTAACAGAAAAGGCGATCGCCAACTATGGTTTAGTCGTAGTAGTTGACTCGCTCAAAGCGGCGGCGGAACTCTCTAACGAGTTTGCCCCGGAACACTTGGAATTGCAAGTTGCAGATCCCTGGGCTTTGCTCGACCAAATTCGCCACGCTGGGGCGATTTTCTTGGGCTGCTCGACGCCGGAAGCTGTGGGCGATTATTTGGCTGGCCCGAATCACACTTTGCCGACTTCTGGGGCTGCTCGCTATGCGTCGCCGCTGGGTGTCGAGACTTTTATGAAGCATTCGAGTTTGATTCAATATTCGCCTGCGGCACTTAAGAAGGTGGGTAGGGCGATTAATGTGTTAGCCGAAGCTGAGGGGCTTCCTTCTCACGCTGATTCGGTCCGGCTGCGGACTGAAAATGAGGGAAAGGGTGAGTTTTAGATGGTAGATTTGAGATTGGCGATCGAGATTTAAGTAGATGAGCGCCAAAATACATAATTAGTCAAAAGCCAGTGAAACGCAGTAAAACGAAGCAATTCGCTGGCGATTATCCTAGCTTTACATTCTGTGACAAGCGGCAAAGTTTATTTCCACCTACCTACTGACGCACTCCGGGCTTCAGAAACCGGGTTTCTTCAAGTATCTTGCTGAAATGACGCAATTATGTTAGGAAACCGGGTTTCTGCCTAGGCAATGATGATGTTGGTGGGAAGCGCGAAATTGTGGAAAGTAGGCGACAATCAACAAGAAATTTAAAGTCTAGTATCTGAGATTTAAAGGTGCATGGTATTGAATACAGTTTTGGTAGCGATCGACAATTCAGAGTTAGCGACTCAGGTATTGCAAGTTGTAGGACAATTTCAGCTAGAACCGACGGCAAAGGTGATTCTAGTTCATGTTGTAAGTTATGCTACGTCGGATTTTGACGCGGTTGTCGATCGACCTCACGCTCAGGGAAATGAGATTGCTTACCGAGAAGTGGAGAAGTTACTGCAATCTTATCAGGAAAAGTTGCCTTGCCAGAGCGATTTAGAAATTGTGTCCGGGGACCCTGCCGAGGAAATTTTGCGTTTGGCTAATATTTATAAAGCCGATTTAATTGCGATCGGCTGTCGGGGTTTGACTGGTGTAAAGCGGATTTTGGAGGGTTCGGTGAGTGCGGAGGTTGTGGCGGAGGCTGCTTGTTCGGTGTTGGTGGTGCGCGCGAAGTAAGTAGGCTGGTAAATGCGATCGACTATTGCATTTACATAAACCAATATAGCTATTAATACCATTTGTTAGTTGAATGCAAAAATTAACGACCTATCAAATATATGCTATTTTGTCAATTTACCGACCAACGGATAAATAAAAAACTTCCAATAAGCGATCGCTTTTAACCGCAGATTAACGGGGCTACAAAAAGGGCGATTCACGCTCGGGATAGCTCCGCTTCAGGCTGCTTGGAGGAATTGATATTATGATAGACAAAGAACCATTGGCTAAGCATTATCATTTATGCCTCCAACTGCGAATTGTCTAAAAATTCCTCTGCGCGGTGTTCTTGTTGTTCCATTTGTTCTACAAATCTTTACAGCAGTGAGCTTAACAGGTTGGCTTTCCTTACGCAATGGACAAAAAGCGGTTAACGATGTGGCGGCTCAACTTCGTCAGGAACTAATAGCACGCATTGAAGGAGAACTCAAGCAATATATCAACAAACCTCATGATATCAATCGTGTGAATTCAGTCGCTTTTGCACAAGGCCACATGGACATGGTGAATGGCCGCAACGCTAAGCAACTTTTAACCCAAGTGCAAATCTCCCCTTTTGTTTTTTCATCCTATTGTGGCGATGCTCAAGGATATTATCTAGGTGCCACTCGTCGAGGGTCAAAAATCGCGATGACTGCGAGTAATCAAGAAACAAACTATCATTTTTATTTTTATGAAATGGATAATAGGGGCGATCGGCAAAAATTCCTAGAAAAGGTAAACGCCCCTTACGATCCTCGCCAACGCCCCTGGTATCTTTCTGCTGTGAAAGCAGGGAGGCCTACTTGGAGCAATATTTTTGTGAATATTGTCAACAATGGTAAGCCTGCAATTACTGCCAGCGAACCTGTCTATGACTCAGAAGGTAAACTTCTGGGTGTCTGTGCCACTCTTGTTGTCCTCTCAGAAAATTTAAGGGAATTTCTGGGAAGTTTGTCTATTGGTAAAACAGGTAAGGCTTTTGTGATGGAGCGATCGGGTTCAATGATTTCTAGTTCCACAACAGAGCCACTAATCAAAGGACAAGGTAAAGCTCAGAAAATGATTGACGCCGTGGAAAGTAGGGAACCATTTGTGCGGGAGACAGCCAAATATTTGCTGAAATATTTTGGTAACTTTGACCAAATTCATAAATCAGAACAGTTAGAATTTACCCTCAAAAGTGAGCGGCAG
The DNA here is from genome assembly GCF_036705675.1 of Microcoleus sp. AT8-A3. NCBI lineage: Bacteria > Bacillati > Cyanobacteriota > Cyanophyceae > Oscillatoriales > Microcoleaceae > Microcoleus > Microcoleus sp. AT8-A3. The sequence goes on along the minus strand of NZ_JAUBVD010000028.1, from coordinate 32,751 downwards.
TTTGTTCAGTTGCTACCGCTGAATGATGGTAGAGGCATCGATTGGCTAATTGTACTCGTCGTGCCTGAATCTGATTTTATGGAGCAAATAAATTATAATAGAAATACGACGATTATCCTTTGTCTGTTATCACTGGTAATCGCAACAGGATTAGCAATTATCACTTCACAATGGATAGCTAAACCTATTCGGCGATTGAGTCAAGCCAGTCAGGCGATCGCCAGTGGAAATTTCGAGCAAAATGTTCCCGACACTCTCGTAGAGGAATTGGTAAGTTTATCAGTATCTTTTAATCAAATGAGTCACGAATTAAAGAACTCTTACCACACCCTTGAACAAAAAGTAGAAGAACGCACTCAAGAACTACGGGAGACTCAAGCCCAACTCATCCAAAGTGAGAAAATGTCATCTCTGGGGCAACTGGTAGCCGGGATTGCCCATGAAGTGAATAATCCCGCGAATTTTATTCACGGTAATTTATCTCATCTTAGCCAATATACCCAAGATTTACTAGAGCTAGTACAGCTTTATCAAAAGTATTATCCCCAGCCGGTATCGGAGATTCAAGCCAAGTCGGAAGATATTGAGATCGAATTTTTGAGCGAAGACTTATCAAAACTGCTCAACTCTATGAAAGTAGGTTCAGAACGTATCCGCGATATTGTTAAATCTCTACGGAATTTTTCTCGATTGGACGAAGCAGATTTCAAAGCTGTCGATATCCATGAAGGCATTGAAAGCACCCTGATGATTCTGCAAAATCGTCTCAAGCCCAGACACACACATCCAGAGATTGAAGTGATCAAAGAGTACGGTAATCTGCCACCGATCGAGTGTTATGCAGGACAGCTTAACCAGGTATTTATGAATATTCTGACAAATGCTCTGGATGCTTTAGATGAGCATCGGGTGGAGAAAAAGACAATTCGGATTAGTACGAGTCTGTATAACTCAGAATTGGTCAGAATTTGTATTGCTGATAATGGGTGTGGCATCACAGAGGAAGTCAAAAAACGGCTATTCGACCCATTCTTTACAACCAAACCGGTAGGAAAAGGTACGGGAATGGGGATGTCTATAAGTTATCAAATTGTGATCCAAAAGCATAAAGGGAAACTGTGGTGTACATCAGAACCCGGAGAAAGAACAGAGTTTTGGATCGAAATTCCCCTAACTCAAAGTGTTATTTAGTTGAGGATATTCGCGAACTGTGGTATTATCTTGCCGAACCCATGAATCCGGTCTATCGATTTTAGATTTTAGATTTTAGATTTTAGATTTTAGATTGAAGCATGGACCCCACGGATAAATTCGGGGGCAAGTTTATCGGATAAGCTGTCGCGCATTTAAATTGTAGGTTCAGGGCGGGCGGGACGCTAGGGCCCCTACTCCCCACAATAGTTTGATTATTTTTTGACATACAATTTAAATGCCGCAACAGCTTACAGGTTTTTTATTTCTCCACGGATGAATCCGGGGGCTTGTATCCTCGATGCTTTCGGTTACTTCAAAGCTGTGGAACATTCAATTTTGATTTTTGATGACCCGTTTCCCGATATCACCGAACCATGCGGGCGAGATGAGGGGGAAAACCGCATAACCGCTGCAATCGGTAGAGTAGATATTAACCCTATTGCTGCAATCCCTTACTGTGCAAATTCTCCTCGATGTGCTGCATTTCCTTCATATCCTCACCCGCAACTATCCCGTAAATTTCCGTGTAGATTTTCCCGTATTTAACCTTCTCTAAAGCTGACAGGATTATCAAGTCCTTGCGATCGAGTTCTGGTTTCAGCGTGACAAGAATCGACTCCAAAGTCCCATCCATTCGCCAATCACTGGAATATTTAGCCACCTCCTTTCCCCGCCCCAGTAAGGTATGGCGCTGTAAGCAAAGCGGAGTCGAGCCATTAACTCGGAAATTGGCATCAATAGCATACAACAGTCCCTCCGAGTCTTCCAGCACGTCGAAGCCAATAACGCCGAAATAACCCTGTTGATGAGCATATTTACCAATAGCGGCAATCATCTCAAAAAACCTACTCATGTCGGTTTCGCGGTAGTGAATCAGTCCCCCTAAATAGTTGCCCTCTGGAGTGACAAGTTGGCCGGTAGTGCCGATAAGCGTGATATTTCCCGTTTTGCTTACATAAAACTGCACGCAATAGTTCTGCACTTCATTCTTGACGAATTCCGAGACAATAATCGTATCCAGCAACTTAATATCGAGATATTTCCTCACTTCCTGCAAGCAGTAGTTCATATCGCTGGCGCTTTTGATAATATAAGTGCCTTCTCCAGAAAGTCCGTGAGATGTTTTAATCAAGTAGGGGAATTGCTCTGGTAACTGAATGCTTTCGAGATTGACTTCGTGCAGATTGTAGGTTTCGTATTTCGGACATTGCACGCCTAATTCTGCTAGCGTTGCTTTGCTGAGTAAGTGGTAGTGGATGTCGGGATGAACGGCGTGTTTTTCGGGTTTGAGATTGTCGAAGGGAAATAGAGTCAGGAGTTTGTCAAAGCGATCGCTCATGCTGATATCTTCGAGATAAGTTGAGCAGTCTATCATCTCCATACTGCTGTTGCTGAAGCCCAAATGCTCCCGCCAATAGTCAATCAGCGACTTCGGCGGCTCATTAATTACAATCCCTGGGATGGCATCACCTAACACTGCCAGATTTTTCCAAGGTTCCTTCTGACCAATCTTGTCGAAAGAAGTTTTGGTGGCTTCACTGCTGCCGTCTTGAATAAAGTATTTTTTCCTGTTGGGATAAGCAGCCCAACTGGCGGTGGCAGGGTAATTTAGGATGAACGCATAACGTGCATCTGTGATGTCTGGAGCAAACAAATCGGAAAGAGAGTTGCCTTGAAAGTAAGGAAAGTCGTATGTTGAGTTCATAGAAACATCCAAGTCGAGTTTGAATTGAACTGTTTTCCCTGCCACTAAGTAGCTCGACATAATTAAAAGTAGGGTGGGCAATGCCCGCCCTACAAATTGACAAAGTGTTTATCGATCAATACTTCGGACTGTTTTTGATTACCAACCGTAGAATAAGGGTTTCAAGCCTGGAAGGCAATGGAACTACCAACTGACATCATGTCCGGTCGAGCGACCGCGATTTTTGTAGGGGTGGGTTCACCAACAATATCTGCCCATAATTGACAATCTCAAAAACCCACCCCGACCGGGATATTAATTGATGTCAAGCTACTTAATAACTAGGAAACAAGATATTAGTTGCGGAATTTTAACTCTCTCCAACTAGAGAGAATGCAGCCTCAATAATTTCAACGATGGACGAGTTGTTTTTTCTTAGTGAACACAGCCACCTTGTCCATTTCTGAGGTTCTATAAGCACAAGCCATGTCCGTTGAATTATGCGCCCAGCCAACCCGCCCTTGAGGGTCTATGATGACGCACCCAGCTTCTCCTGCCACCTTAGATGCCAGAGTCTCAATGGCCATCTGCGCGGCTTCGTCTGGGTGCTTGCCGGACGCTAGAATGTCGATCGCCCTCTTAGCTAGAACTACTGGCATAATGGACTCGCCATCGCCTGTGGTCGAGCAACCGCCCTGTTCATTTTCAGCAAACAAGCCTGAGCCAATAATGGCGCTGTCGCCGACGCGACCGGCGGGCTTATTCATAGTGCCGCCTGTTGAGGTACCGGCAACTAAGGTGCCACTACTATCCAAAGCTACACAACCAACGGTATTGGGGCGGTCAAGAACTTCTTTTTCCTCCTCCCACTCTTCCTGTTGCTCATCCGCGATTAAGTCTTCTTTTGTACACATCTCGGCTCCACTTTCTGCAGCAAAATGTTCTGCATGATCCGCTACTAAGAACATGGGTTTTTTATCCATAATCTTTCGCGCCACTGAGATGGGATGGCGCACGCCTTGAACATTTGCGATCGCTCCCCAAGCTAATGAACGGCCTTCCATCATCGCTGCGTCTAGCTCTACCTCTCCCTGATTGTTGAGAACCGATCCAAAGCCTGCGTTAAATGTCTGATCAGCTTCCAGAACCCGGATAGCTGCCTCAACAGCTTCTGCTGCGGTACCCCCGCTTGCGAGCACTGCCCAACCAGCTTCTGCTGCTGCGGTACAGCCTGCATTGTTGGCTGCAACTTTCTCTTCTGTGATGGTTTTTGCTCCACCGTGGACAATAATGCTTATTACCATAAATCTCCTTTTTTACATTAATAACTACTTAAACATTTCTTAGATTAATAAATTTTTAAGTAGTTTTTTATCTCTCATAAATTTATAGATTAGCGGTGTTTGATTGAGGGTTCCTCTATCTTCAGATGTAATTAGTTCTGCCGATATTTGTGTTCCTACCGACCTAGGTATTTAATTATTTTTAATAAAAACTTGGCAAAATTATGTCAATAGTGTGAGTAAATTTGGCTTCGATTTAGTTAAGGAGTTTTAAATATTTAGGGAGTAAAGATGGGGTAAAACTTAAGGCGATGCGCTACACATTAACAGGCAAAATGGCTAAACCTGAAGAATGAGACTTTGCGGAGAGGGTGACAAGAGAGCTAGACCGATTGCTGTAAAAGGGATAGAGCATTTAGTCCTTGGCGAAAGTTCTGAGCTTTATGGGGCTTTAGGGCTATCAGTGCTAACATCTGATCTCGCCATAAAACTAGGGACTGACTCCAAGCACAACCAGATAATCCGAGGCCAAAAATACTGTGATGGGGAAAATTATTAGGGGTTTTTTCCGAGCGATCGAGCTAAGCTACGAAGTGGTTATATTGGAACTCCTTCCCGGCGATAGTCGCTAGCCACTAAGCAGAACTAATCTACAAAACTCCAGCTAAAAATCGGGTGAAGTTACCGAACTTTTCTTCCGAATAAGAGCCTCTATTTTACTATTTTATAATCATCAAGTTGTGCTAAATAGCGATTAAACAAGTTCATAGTTTTGCTTAAATATTGAAAATAAATCAGTTGATTTTAAATTTTAATTACTATTTGAATCAAAATTTTTAATTATAACTTTAATTGTAGTCAATAACAAATGCAGATATATGAATGGTTATATTTTTGAATAAATGAGATTATTTCGATTTAAATTATTGTTTTGTAAAAAGCTGGCTAGACTGGTCAGAAGTCGCGACAGAAACACTCTTTTCTTGATTCAAAGCTAGGTCTTAACCCTTAGTCTATCGATTTTAGATTTTAGATTTTAGATTTTAGATTTTAGATTTTAGATTGAAGCATGGACCCCACGGATAAATTCGGGGGCAAGTTTATCGGATAAGCTGTCGCGCATTTAAATTGTAGGTTCAGGGCGGGCGGGACGCTAGGGCCCCTACTCCCCACAATAGTTTGATTATTTTTTGACATACAATTTAAATGCCGCAACAGCTTACAGGTTTTTTATTTCTCCACGGATGAATCCGGGGGCTTGTATCCTGGATGCTTTCGGTCATGAGACAGTTTGCGAGCTTCCCGCTATGAAACTCTAGGTCTCCGGTTACTACGACAGGATAAGGATTTTCAAGTGTCAAAATCGGGATCGTTACCAGTTTTTTTCAGGGAAATAACTCCTCGACAATTTCGACATTCACTGCCAATATATTGGCAAAGCGTGACCACGAATTTCAAAGGTGGTATCAAGCCCCCGGATTTATCCGTGGAATCAATCCAAAATCGAAAATCGAAAATCCTCAAGAAAGAGCATTTATCTCGCGCAAGTCAATTCTTTAATCTAAAATCTAAAATCTAAAATCGATTGACTCCCAAAAATTATCGTGACTATCAGCAGATTTCGATCTCGCCATTGAGTTCTGTTGAGAGCAAATTCTACATATTTTTTAGTTTTTAAGGTTAATTATGAACTGTTTCTCCGTTGTGCTATATTAAATCTTTGGTCTCTAAATTCAGACTTTAAAGCCGCTTGGGTTATAGGAAACCACAGCCACTGCGTCGAAAGCTGGGGGAGATTAAGAAATAGCTGGAGACTTCGGACGCGACTATTGTATTGAATCGGTTGTGGAAAAATGTTAGCTCATCTCGATCATCGGAGTTGTCGATGGCTTTGAAGCATCTGAACTAAGAGTTATAAGATGGGTGGTTGACTCTCGCTCAAGTGGATGCTTAATAACTTTTGGTATAATGTCTTTAGCATTTTTTGTGGGGTCGTTCCAAAAGTCACCCGCTTTTTTATGACTTCTCCATTATCTCAAACAATTGCCCCCTCTGGGTTTTCCCTCGGTTCTCACCTCTCAGGCTTGGGATAGGAAATTATTTGTTTATGAATCAAATTAAACGTGTTGCCATAGTGGGAGGAACCCACGGAAACGAACTCACAGGAATTTACCTCGTGAAGAAATTCGATCGCGCGCCAGAGTTAATGGGGCGATCGACTTTTGAAACTATCACCCTGCTAGCCAATCCCAAAGCTTGCGAAATCGGGACACGCTACATCGATATCGACCTCAACCGCTGCTTTAGAAAGCAAGATTTAGAAAATCCCCATCTCTCCAGCTATGAAGCCCAGCGGGCGAAAGAAATCTACGGCATTTTTAGCTCAAAAAACACACATCATCCCAACGTAATTATCGATTTGCACAGCACCACATCCAACATGGGGCTAACATTTATTCTCGCCAGCCATCATCCATTTAACCTGCAACTAGCAGCTTATTTAACCTCTGTGTATCCCCGCATCAAGGTACTCACTTCTACAACCAAGAATCATGATAGTCCTGTGCTGCGATCGCTTTCGGAATTAGGCGGGACGCTGGAAGTTGGTGCAGTGCCACAAAGCGTATTAGATGCGTCTTTATTTCAGGAAACTGAGCAAGTTGTCGGTACGATATTAGACTGCGTAGAAGCCTACAATCAAGGCACAGTGCCTGCGGTCAAGAATCCCCTGACTATTTATCACACCATTGGGGCGATCGACTATCCCAGAAACGAGAACAGAGAAATTCAGGCAATGATTCATCCTCATCTGCAATCCAGAGATTATCAAGCCCTAAATCCCGGCGAACCGATGTTTTTGACCTTTGATGGTAAGTCGGTCTTGTATGAAGGTAAATCAACCGTATATCCCATTTTCATTAACGAGGCTGCTTACTACGAAAAAGGAATTGCCATGTGTTTTACCCAGAAGCAAATAGTCAGTTTTGAGTAGAAAATTTCAAATTATTCTTGATTTTTTTCCTGTGACAAAAACTCCTCTTTAGAAGCCCTAGTAAAAGAACGCAAGTCCTTCCATATTTCCAAAGTGATAATACAGGTAATTAGCCACACCAAACCAGCAGTATAACCAGCAATAACATCGGTAGGCCAATGAACTCCTAGGTAAAGCCGGCTCAAACCAATAGCAGCAATTAAGACAACTGTCAAACTGTAAATCGACCAGCGCTGCTTGGGAAATCGTACACCCAAAAAATATCCTAGCAAACCGTAAATAACCATTGAAATCATTGCATGACCGCTAGGAAAACTGTAAAATGTGACATTAACAACACGCTCCCAAAGTTGAGGTCGATCGCGGGCAAAAAGTTTTTTTAACAGTAAATTTAAACCGATGGCTCCACCAGCCGCGAGCGCAATAGTTGCAGCTTCCGAGCGGTGATTGCGCGCTAGCAAAACAATACCCAACGTCAGACAAATCACTAGCAGCAAATTCGGCTCTCCCAAAAAGGTAAAGCCCAGCATTATTTGATCGCGCAAGGGAGTGTGCAATTGCCTCAGAGCGAGTAAAATAGAGGTATCGAAAGCGTAACTTTCTTTTTCCAACACGTCTTCGGCAATGGTGGCAAATCCCCACATCGCCAAAGCCGCAACCGCAAGCCCGGTAAGCCGAATTATCGAAATGAGCGATCGAATTTTAGAACCCATTCTTGAACTAATTAAAATTTTAAAATTTCTAACTCAAAATAATACAACAAAGATAGGAAACGAAAACGCCTTACCCATCGTCTAGATTCTTGAGCAACTCTATTCTGAATGATTAATTGATTTTTCACTACCCACCTCAGCTTTTACATCCAATCGGCGAATGACTATACTCTCCACAAAATACATTTCTGCAATTTTGTTGACCTTGGGGTTGACAAGTCTTTCTAGCTGTGCTACTAACAGCGGAGTAAGTGCCCCGATCACCGAAGCCAACACGATCGCCCAGCGTCTCGTTTCTTCCGCAGTCGCCCAAAAGCCCAACAACCCGCAATTCGGTCAGCCGATCGACTGTACCCTCGGCAAAGACTGTTTTGTATTGCTGTATTTCGATCGAGAACCCGGCCCCACCGCCGTCGATTTTGGCTGCGGGCGCCAAACCTACGACGGCCACGACGGCACAGATTTTGCCATTCCCGATGCCAAAGCAATGGCAAAAGGAGTTCCAGTTATTGCCTCCGCAGCAGGCAAAGTTTTGCGAGCACGAGATGGTGTGGTCGATCGGCGTTTACAAAACGATACAGAAAAAGCCAATCTCGCAGGCACAGAATGCGGCAACGGCATGGTAATTGACCACGGCGGTGGTTGGGAAGCCCAATACTGCCACCTCCGCCAAGGCAGCGTTGCCGTCAAACCGGGTACGCAGGTAGAAAAAGGCACTGTTTTGGGCATGGTGGGAAACTCTGGGATGGCATCTTTCCCCCACGTACACGTAACTTATCGCTATCAAGGCAAAGCCGTAGATCCCTTTGTCGGACCCGACGCGAAGGTAGGCTGCAACATCGCCCGCAATCCAATTTGGGACAAGCCTCTAGACTATATTTCCACAGGTTTAATTAGGGCTGGTTTTGCCAATAAGCCGCCCGATATCAACGCTGTCTGGGAAGGACAATTTTCCGAAACTCAACTCCCTGTAAACAGTCCAGCTTTGTTGTTTTGGGTGCAAAGTTACGGAGTGCTCAAGGGCGATCGGGAACAATACAAATTATTTGCACCCAACGGCACAACCATCGCCGATCAGACCAATGAAATTAAAGCCCCCAGCCGTACTTGGTTGGGTTATGTCGGCAAAAGAAACAGTACAAATTCTCCTCTGATTCCGGGAGTTTGGCGGGCCGAATACCGGTTGATGCGAGGCGATCGAGTTTTGACAGAAGTCAAGCGAGAAGTTGAGTTGCGTTAGTCCGTTGACTGTTGACTGTTGACTGTTGTCACTAGGGAAAAGTAAAAAATATTAAAAATAGGACATTCTTCCGAAGATTATTTCAGCAGCCAGCCAAATAATTCTCCGACACTCAACCGCAGTTCGCTAGCGAAGGACGGCACAGGTAGCAGCATTTCGGGTTCATCAAATACTGCTGTCTGTTGCTGGGGAACATAAACAAAAACGCATTGTTCGTCGGGATCGATCAGCCAGCCCATTTGAGTTTGATGATTTAAGCAGTGCAGAATATTTTTAGTAACTTTAGTTTGACTTTGGTCAGGCGACAAAATCTCAATTGTCCAATCAGGAGCTATGGGAAAGACATTAGCAATTTCGCCGTTATCATCGGCGGGAATTCTGTTCCAGACAAATACTGAAACATCAGGCACTGTTGACCTTCCGCCAAAGGTACACCGGAGTTCAGGAAATGCTCGTGCAACTTTTTTTGGTTTTAATATAGTGTTAATGAAAATAATTAGTTCACATTGAGTCGCACTGTGTTTCCCTTGTGGCATTGGCTTCTGAATAATTTGATTATCAATGTATTCGCTGGCCGGTTTGGTTTCGGGTAGTTGGAGAAACTCTTCTAAAGTTAAGGATTTTAATCTTGTTTGTACCATTTTAAGTTCACCTCTAATGAAGTAGATCTTTTAGCAGCAGTCTAGTAATCAGGCAAATTGTTCCAAGCTTGAGCCACAATGTCGCTCAGCCATAGCCTCTGAGCAAAATCGAGCAGATTGTCGTCGGCTAGTACCTCAGCCTTCAATTCATCCAAAGACTGAGATCGCGATCGAGCTATTTGAATCACACCCGCGATCGCCGACGCCACCAATTCTTCATTCAGCGGCTGCTGCCGCAAAGCAATCATTTCTTGAGGATTCGTAGGAATGGGATAATTCATAGGAGTGCATACCGAAGGGAGTAGATGTTCAGCCGCTGTGGGGCTTCCGGCGAATCAGCTAAAAATCTGAGAACACTGTAAACTTATTTAAAACTAAATAAGTATTCGGGAGTATAGCCTACTTTGCTCCCTTGTCAACTCCCCCATCTTTATTAATTTATTCAGAATTGAGAGCCTAATCATGCAAGAAATTCTTTATCTAGAAGTTCCGACACCGGATACAGCAGCAGTCTGCACTTGGTTGCAGCACGAATTCGATCCCGGAATGGGAGAAAAAATTATTACTGCTGACGGCTTTCGCCTGCTTTCACCAGCCACAACAGCCGAGGTTCAGAAGTCTGGAACTCAAAATGCCAATCCAAAACCCGCCTTGGCTGACACCAATTCAGGAAACCAAAATTGGCGATCGACAGAACTTTCCACCTTTGTCTGGTCACTGCAACGCACCACTTATTTAAAAGTCTTTCGTCTAGAAGAGGCGCCTGCGGGAGAAAAAAAGTTCCTGGAAGCTCTGAATCTTGCTGTAAGAAACAAGTTTCCCGATCGCTACCGGGAACCCCCTGTCATAGACCTCTCCAAGCAGTCAATTTTTGAGGCTCTTGCCCCCTATTACCCCTTGACCGTCAAATACTTCCAAAAAATGCCTAATGGCGAATATGACCTCAAGCGCGTCTACTGGTGGGAACAGCGTTGGCGCGAAGGCACTCGCAATCCTCAAACGCCAAAACAAGTAGTGTTTTTGAAGGAAGAGGGTTCGGCAACGGATTCTGTAACGGATTTAACGGATGTAACCGATGTTAAGAAGAAGGTAAAAAGTACAGTTTCGGTGTCTGATTCTGGCGATACTTTTTACGACTTAATTTATATTGGCGGGGCCTTGGGAGTGATTCACGCCGCAGTCATGGCGAGATTGGGCTACCGGGTGCTGCTAGTTGAGCGAATGCCTTTCGGGCGGATGAATCGCGAGTGGAATATTTCGCGGGACGAAATTCAAAGCTTAATTGATTTGGGTTTATTTACTGCTGCAGAAATCGAAACTTTGATTGCCAGAGAATACAAAGATGGCTACAACAAGTTTTTTGATGCTAACAATCCGTTCGTGGCTAAAGCGCCTGTTCTGCACACACCAAAGGTACTCAATGTAGCTTTGGACGGAGAGAAATTGCTGAATTTAGCGGGAGTTAAGCTAACAGAAGCTGGTGGAGAAATCTGGGACGAAACTGAGTTTATCAGAGCAGATGTTGAAGCAGAAAAAGTAGTAGTTCAGGGCCGCCACTTGCCGACAAAAGCCGATCGCACTGCATTAGGACGGCTGCTGGTGGATGCAATGGGGTCGGCTTCTCCCATCGCTTGGCAATTGAACGAAGGGCGGACTTTTGACAGCGTTTGTCCGACAGTGGGAGCAGTCATCGACGGAGGATTTGAGCCGGGAATATGGGATTCCGATTACGGGGATGTACTCCACACTCACGGGGACATTTCCCGCGGACGCCAGCTCATTTGGGAGTTGTTTCCCGGCGCCGGCACAGAACTGACAGTTTATCTATTTCACTACCACCAAGTACATCCAGAGAACCCCGGTTCTTTGCTGGAAATGTACGAGGATTTTTTCGCAATTTTACCGGAATACCGTCGCTGCGATGTCGATAAATTGGTGTGGAAAAAACCGACCTTTGGTTATATTCCGGGGCATTTTAGCAGCAACAGCAGCGATCGCTCCGTGGCGATCGATCGCCTAGTCTCGATCGGCGACGCAGCATCCTTGCAATCTCCCCTCGTTTTCACAGGCTTCGGCTCTCTTGTCCGCAATCTTTTCCGCTTAACAGACCTGTTGGATACAGCATTAAAGCACAATTTGTTGACGGCAAATCACTTAAACCAAATTCGCGCCTACCAGAGCAATATTTCAGTAACTTGGCTATTTTCTAAAGGCATGATGGTTCCTACCGGCAGCAGTTTGCCACCCCAAAGAATTAATTCAATGCTCAATACCTTTTTCGGTATTTTGGCAGCACAAAAACTCGCCGTCGCCGAAACTTTTATTAAAGATAGAACCGACTGGCTAACTTTCAATCGACTGGCGATCGAAGCAGCCGGAAAAAACCCTTCTCTCCTTTTGTGGATTTTAGATTTTGTCACCTTGGGGGATATTTGGCGCTGGCTGGGAAGTTACTTGAATTTTACTCTGCTGGCTTTGGCCAGTTTGCTATTCGGATGGCTTCCCAGCTTCGCCCGCAGGGTAAAGCCTTGGTTGGAGCCCCGGTATCCGGCTGTTTGGCTGTGGCTGTTGGCTACCAGCTATGCTCTCACCTACGGCATGGGAAAGGGGAGAAAAGAGTGTTGAGTTTTGAGTTTTAACTCAAAACTAGCAACTTCAATTCGCTATCGAAAACTCGGCAATTCAATTTCAGCTAGCGATCGGCGTTTTTTAGAAGCCCGCAGCGGACTGGCAATCAAGCTCAGCCAGTCTGGTTGGGCGACTGCTGTAGGTTTTGCCACACTCGATCGCACTTCTTGAATGCCAAAGGTTTCAACAGAGTTCAAAATTTGAAAAGCCCTAGCCAATTCTTGAGCCTCCTCTTTGGTAGCAGTTTCCGGTTCAGACTCAGCCATCGGCAGTTCAGGTTCCGCAACCAGTTCGGCCAACTCAGGTGCCGGCTCATCAGGTTGGTAGGTTTCGCTCTTGTGCAATTGAATGCCGGATACTTCGGCTAATTTGTTGAGTTCTAGAGGGGCTGGGGATTCAGGCTCGATCGCCTCAACAGCAGTGGCTACCTCTGGATGCTCTTCTGGTTCCGACCAAGGTTGGACAGGGGAAGCGTTGAAGGCTGGCGGCACCGGCATCTGAGAGCTTTTGACCGCCGCGAGCAAAGATTCTAATTGTGCGCTGGCGGTGTCGAGATTATTGTCAGGCGGCTCCATCCTTGGCGACTTTACCTGCGGCCTGTCCAAACTTCTTTCCAAGGCAGCTTTGAATTGCAGAGTGTGGCGCTGCTGGCGCTGCAAGCGGGCTCGCAATTCCCTGCAAATATTTTCTGTGGCTACTAACTGGTGTAACTGTTCGTTGTAGCGCTGCACAGTAGACGCACATTCTCGCTCAACAGTCGCTAGCCTGACTTGGCTGGTTGCCAACTGATTTCTTAAACTTTCGACTAAAATTTCTTGACTTTGGAGGGTTTGATGGGAAACTTCCACTTTGCCAAACAGCCGCGTCAATTGTTCTTGAGCATTTTCGAGTTCTGCAGTCCGCTGTTCTAGCAAAGTTTCGCGATTCTGCAAGGTTTTTTGGGACTCTTCGAGAGCTGTTTCTAGCTGGGCGATGCGCTGTAAAAGGTCGCGGTTGCATTCGTGCAGCGCTTGCATAAGGGTGACTGGGGTCGATCCTTTGCCCTTGGCCTGTTCGGCATTCCCAAGCATATTTTTTAGATTGTCTGAAATCGGGGGCGAGCCCGCCTCAGTCGGCTGTGTCGGAGATTGCGAATTTTTTGTTTCCGGTTTTGTGGGAATTGCATCTACGCTGATGGCGTTGGGAAAATCTACTGTTTGCCAGTCTTCTTCTGGCTGTTGGGGAACGGTTGCGGGAGTGTCTGTCTCATCGGGGGCGATCGGCTCAAAACCCCCAGTAGCAGCAAAATCTGAATGCAATGGTTCGGTATCGGATGGAACAGCAGGGTGCGGTTGGTGCTGATGGGCTCGAAGATCAGCTTCTGACATGGCTTTTTATCCCAATACTCACAGGGTCTCAGATACAGTCTATCCTTAGAGATTCTACAGAAGGAAGCCCCTAAGTGATAGTTTTGGCATTTTTCCGGTTTTTTCGGACAATAACCTCTGAATCGAGTGGCGCGATCGAACTACAACCAGAACTCACATTCAGGCGTAAGATGCGCCTGTAAGTTTTTCGCCCAGAGTCCTATCAAAATAATTTTTCCCGATCTCTAACGCACTGTTTCGGCATCCGGGCGATCCCTAAGCTTTAACAACTGCACAATGTTTGTCAATAATTGCTGGAACTTCTGCCGGTGCAATGCGGCTGTAGCGAGTTTTGTCCGGCATCACCACTATATTTGGGCCGGCTTTACACTGTTTGAGACATCCGGTTCCCTGTACTGTCACTTTGTCTTCTAAACCGCGCGCATTCAAAGCATTTTCTAAAGCTTTACAGACTCCTCCAGCGCCCCGCTTCTGGCAGTCTGATTTTTGACATACTAATATTTTGGTTTGGGTTTTTGCCGGAGCTTTTACAGTTTGAGCTGCTGTGGGAGAGGTTACTTGGGTTTTGCCGATCGCGCGATCGTCCGATGTCAATAACCCAATAGGTACATTGGTGGAGTCAAGGTGTTCGTGCGATCGATCATTTTGACCTTGAGCCAGCTTGAGGCTGCGAGCTTTAAGTTTTATTTTACCGTTTTTCAAATTGAGTTCTTTCTCACCTACAACTTGAACTCTCAACCCCGGTGTCAAAATAGGCGACAGAAATGACCGCAATTCCTTGCAAAGTTTAACAAGATATTCTACTCCGCGATCGCTACTAATTCGCAAATATTTAAGTTTACAGCCATCTTCAATAATCAGGCCGAGGATTTCTCCCTCTAAACTGAATTCAGAAACTTGCTTGCCAGACTTATACATTGTTATAACTCCTTTAAATCCGTTACATCCGTTACATCTTCTACATTGCTCGTTGCCGAACTTCCTTCTACCTTTAGCCCCTTTGCCAGCAGTATTCCAGCCACTGCACCAGTTCGTACCGAGGGGCACTGACTTGCCTCAACACGCTCATTAACTGAGCCGCTTGTTTAACAGTGTTGACTTTTGCCCGCAAAGGTTGGTCAACCGCACACCAGCAGGGAATTTCTAGTTCTTGCAAGCGTTTGTAAACTTGCCACCTATCTAGCCAACTAACTTGCACAATGTCACAAACTTCTAATTCTGGATCTGCTGGATTCATTTTTTAACAACAGTAATAATTTGCATTAATTTTTACCCTGACTGGTAGCGGGTAGAAGTTAAAAGCCAGATTTCAGCAGAACATCAAGGATTATCAAAAGCCCTTCCTGAAAAATTCTGCCTTTTGCCTTCTGCCTTCTGCCTTCAGAAGGTTCGCCCCCTTTTCAGGAAGCGTTCAGAACGAGGATCTTGTTCAAGCATAACCCAACTGCTAATAATTCTCAATAGGTTTACAAAAAAAAATTCCTACTCTATAAAATCTTCTACTATTGAGGCAGACTCTGCTTGACTGGTAAATTTACGGTGCTAGACTGACTCTATTGGCAACAAAACTGCCTATTGAGAGGAGAACACACATGACTGAGACTCAGAGTGCATTAAGACCGTTTGGCCACATAGCCGAAAACCCAGTTCTACTGGAACATTCAGTCACAGCACCGATTTGTGAAGGAATGAACGCGCTGCTGGCCAGTTTTCAGGCTCTATACCTGCAATATCAAAAACATCATTTTGTGGTGGAAGGGGCAGAATTCTACTCCTTGCACAAATTCTTTGAAGAAAGCTACGGAGAAGCTCAAGATAGCGTCCACGAGTTGGGCGAACGGTTAAACGGGTTGGGCGGCATACCAGCAGCTAGCTTTAGCAAGCTAGCTGAGTTGTGCTGTTTTGAGCCGGAAGCCGACGGCGTATATTCCTGCCGCCAAATGCTAGAACACGATTTAATTGCGGAGCAAGCTATCCTCGGTTTGCTGCGCCGTCAAGCAGGGCAAGCAGAAAGTTTGGGCGATCGAGCTACGCGCTACCTCTACGAAAAAATCCTGCTAAAAACAGAAGAGCGGGCTTATCACATTTCCCACTTCCTCGCCCCCGATACCTTAGTGCAGTTGAACTTGAACTAACAATTCTTCTTCTCCCTCTTCCTTAGCACACGTGGCACCGGCGTCTCGCCTGTGAATTTTGACAGTTCATTATCTTAGATCGAAAAAAAAGCGAGCAGTTTTGTGACTGCCCGCTTTTTTATACAAAGTGCGTTTATCCGCAGGGAATTAAGGCGCTAAAGCATTCCCGCGCAACAGACTACCAATGGTTTTCGCGGTAATCTTCATCTGCACGAAAGGATTAGCGGGTACCACTGTTTTATACAAGTAACTATCGAATGTGAGTTTCTGCACATCGCGATCGGCACACATTTCCACAAAAGCTTCGCGGGTAGCGTCGGAACGGTAGAACACGCGCTGCAAAATGTCAAGAACTTTGTAAGTAATGCCGTAGGCTTTATCCCACCGCTTCAGGTAAATCTTAATTTCCTCTTCAGTCGGAATGCGCGCGCCTTTATTGGAAATCTCCACAATAGTTTCGGCGCACATCCGGCCAGACTTGGCGGCAAAATAGATACCTTCGCCAGAAGACTTGGTAACGTAACCTGCAGCATCGCCTACGAGAGCAACTCGGCCGACAACCCGGCGGGGACGCGGATGTTCCGGGATGGGGTGAGCTTCCACTTTAATAATCTCACCGCCCATCAGTTTTTTGGCAGCGCGGGCGCGGATGCCTGCTTGCAGCTTTTTGATACTGGCTTGATTGACTTTCATCGTGCCGGTGCCGACGGCTACGTGGTCGTATTTGGGGAACACCCAAGCGTAGAAGTCGGTAGATACGTCATCGCCGACGTACATTTCGGCTAAGTCGTGGTAGTAAGCCATTTTATCTTCCGGCAGGCGGATGCGCTCTTGGAAGGCGATCGCATAATTGTAGTCGCCAGCGTCGATCGCCTTTGCTACGCGAGAGTTAGCGCCGTCAGCCCCGATTACCAAATCCACCTTCAGAGTTTTCTGAATTCCCATTGCGCTGCCGTCGGAGTGGTCGGCATAGTGGAGAGTATAGGGGTCTGTATTATTGCCGGGAATTTCTAATTTGTGAACGGTGCCGTTAATTAGTTTTGCACCCAAGGAAGCGGCCCGATCGCGCATGAAGCCATCGAGAACTTCGCGGCGGCACATACCGATGTATTCGTGGGCGTTTTCAATATTGATGTCCACCTCGACGTTGGAGGGGGAGATCATTTTCATTTTTCTGACTTGGCGGTCAATAATACTTTGCGGCAAGTCAAATTCGCTGACCATGCACAGGGGAATCGCCCCACCGCAGGGTTTGGCGTTGTCTAATTTACGCTCGAATAGGTATGTTTCGATGCCTGCTTTTACCAGTGTTTCGGCGGCGGAAGAACCCGCAGGGCCTGAACCTACTACTGCAACCCTTAGTGTCAAAGCTTTTCTCTCCAGTTTTTTTCTATAGGCATTACTCAGGTGTGATGGTATCACGGAGTTTGGATGCGGTGGGGTGAAGCAGGGGAGATTTCAATGAAATGAAACAGAGCTTAACAGTTCGATACGAAAATCGGGTTTCGGGCAGTAGGTGCGATCGAATATCTTAAATCTTTCAGTGTAGATGAAGGTGGATGGACGGTGATGTGCAGTGGTGTGCGCTGGTGTGCGATCGAACATTTTGCACCCTCCGTCAAACCACTGTAGGGGCGGGTTCGCCAACCATCAGTGCCTAAAACTAATAATCTCGTAAACCCGCCCCGACCTCGCCGATCGCGGTTAATCAACCGGACTTGATATGATGTTCGATCGGGATACTCGGTGAGAACTGAGATGTTGCACCAATGTCAATTGGGGGTTTTTAGTGGGGTGGGGCGGGTTTATTTTAATTGTTGGTGAGAGTTAGAGATGGTTGGTGAACCCGCCCCTACTTTACCCGAATGGTGCAACATTTTACTTAGAAGCATTCCAATAAGTTACATTAAAGTTACTTGCAGTTATATCTAAAATTCTTATGCTCGGTAATTTTCAACAAAGCAACCTGCGGATTGAGCTTGAAGCTTCCGAAACAGCGATTAGAGACAGCTTGTTGCGTCCGAGTCAATTGCAGCAGTGGCTGTGGCCGCAGCAGTTGTCTAGCGGTTTGCCAGAAGAATTTGCTCAAGGTTTGACCTTTACAAGTTGGCTAGGCCCCGTGGCAGTTCAGCATCACGTTGATATTGTTGAGCACAATTGTCTGCGGCTGTTATTGAGTCAGGGAATTGACGGATTTCACGAGTGGTATTGGGGCGATGGTTGGGTGCAGTCTCGGTTGGAAGGAGTTTCGCTGCTGCCTCTGAATTTGGGGCAAACTGCTAGTTTACTTCGGCTGCGGGAGTTTGTAGCCGGGAAGGGTAAGCGGAAGTAGATCAATGACTCTCCAAAATCATGAGAACAAAGTCTGGTAGTCCTGCATACCAACGAAAAATCCTAAACATTTTTAGGGGTAAAGAAACTTTGTAATCATGGATAAAATACCAGAAGATACTCACATGATTGGATATCTTTATAGATAGATGAAAACAAAGTCTTTCTTGCCAAACGAGATATCCTTTGCTGAAGGGTGTTATTGAATCTTTCCATATCAGAAGTTTTGCCAGTATCTTCCCCCAGAGATTTGTGTCGCTGGGGATTTTTTTTTGAGCCTGCCCAAAAATCTGTATAATAGACGGCACATTGTCTGTCCACTACTGGGAGGGAATCCCAAAAACCTTTAGCACCCATTTCAACTCGACTTCCTATATACACCCCTAGAATTTCTTTGCTTAAGGCATCAATTGGCCCGCTCTTTCCAGTGCTTGTTCCCCTTATTTCCTAAAAACGACTACATTTCATCACATTGGATCGTTAGCTTGCCTGGTTTTTTTGACTTTACTTGAACTTTCCGGGGGACTCATGCTAATTGTTGAAAAACAAGTATTGGAACCAGCGGGGGGACACCCTCGTGAATTTGACAATCGCCACTCAAGATATTTTTTCTAATAAAAGCCGATCGCTCAATTTTTTGTTTCTTCTGAAATCCTTTGATGTCTGGGGTTTTAAACAAACTGCCTGTGACAATATATACATTCAAAATTTTGCTTAGCGCTGGGGGTGGGACAATTTTTAACGATGTTTGGATAACCGAAACGGTGACAATTCATGGAGTTGAGAATTAACAAGGCTTAGGTACGTCGCATGATAACTCCTTACCCTTACTATGCCAGACAACCTGAAAGCCACTTCGCTGCCGAAAAACTAAGAGTGTGTTATAAAAACATAATTTGTTCCTTTCTAAAGCGCTATTCTCGATACAACGAACCCGGTGTGTTTTGACTTCGCGTTAATTATTACAAGAAAAATAAATATGCTCTCCATTCCAGGCATTGCCGTCCAGAAGCTGCTTTACGAAAGTGCTAACTCTCTGGTTTACCGGGCCCTTCGGGAAGCGGATCGCCAACCGCTCATCCTCAAACTTCTCAAAGAGAGCTACCCGACACCTCAAGAATTGCTACGCTACCGCACCGAATACCGCATCACCAGAGAGCTGAAAGAGGCGGGAGTCGTGCAAGTTTATGACTTGCAAAAATACCAAAACAGCCTGGTGATTTTTGTGGAGGACTTTGGCGGGGAATCCTTGAAAATATGGATGCAGCAGCGAAAGTTTAGCCTCAAGGAATTTCTGCAAATTGCGATCGCTGCCACTGAAACTTTAGGGCAAATTCACAGCACCAATATTATACACAAAGATATTAACCCTTCTAATATAGTATTCAATCCAGCGACCGGACAGCTCAAAATTATCGACTTTGGCATTTCCACTCAGCTAACGCGAGAAATGCCAACCCTGAAAAACCCCAACATTTTAGAAGGAACCCTCGCTTACATCTCGCCGGAACAAACTGGTAGGATGAATCGCTCTATCGATTACCGCACTGACTTTTACTCACTCGGTGTCACCTTCTACGAATTGCTGACAGGAAAACTCCCTTTTGAAACAGAAGACGCTTTAGAGCTAGTTCACTGCCACATTGCCAGACAACCAGTTTCCCCGCACGAAATCGATCCACAAATTCCCCTAATTCTCTCGCAAATTGTCAGCAAGCTGATGGCAAAAAATGCGGAAAATCGCTATCAAACTGCATTGGGTCTTAAGCAGGACTTAGAAATCTGTCTGGTTCAATTACAAGAAACCGATAGCATAGAAGAATTTGACTTGGGAACGCTGGATCTTACAGACCATTTCCTGATTCCCGAAAAGTTATACGGCAGAGAAACTGAAGTTGATAATTTATTAAAAGCCTTTGAAAGAGTTCGTAATGCTAGTGCCGAAATGATGCTAGTAGCTGGCTTTTCTGGGATTGGTAAAACCGCAGTAGTTAATGAAGTTCACAAGCCGATCGCCCGACAGCGTGGCTATTTTATCAAAGGCAAATACGACCAATTTCAACGCAATATTCCCTTTAGTGCATTTGTGCAAGCATTTCGGGAATTGATGGGGCAATTATTATCAGAAAGTGACGCTCAGTTACACAGATGGAAAACCATGATTCTCACCGCAGTAGGCGAGAGTGGGCAAGTCTTGATTGACGTAATTCCTGAATTAGAACACATCATTGGCGCTCAACCTCCTGCACTAGAATTGTCCGGGAGTGCCGCCCAAAATCGCTTCAATCTGCTGATGCAGAAATTTGTGCAAGTATTTACCACCGCCGAACATCCCTTAGTGATGTTTCTGGACGATTTGCAGTGGGCAGATTCCGCATCTTTGAAGTTATTACAACTGTTGATGGAAGATACGGGCCATCTGTTAGTATTGGGTGCTTATCGGGATAATGAGGTATCACCGGCTCATCCGTTTATGTTGACTGTGGATGAGATTGTGAAGTCTGGGGCAGTGGTGAATACGATTACCCTGCAACCGTTGAGTTTAGCAGATCTAAATCAGTTGGTAGCAGATACGCTGATTTGCGATTTATCTTTAGCCGGGCCCCTGACAGAATTGGTTTATCAAAAAACTCAAGGAAATCCATTTTTCTCGACTCAATTCCTCAAAGCGTTGCATGAAGATGGTCAAATTATTTTTAACCCTCCTCAATCCCCCACCCCCCTTTCATCCCCCCTTACCAAGGGGGGACAGAGGGGGGTACAAGGGGGGTGGCAGTGCGATATTAATCAAGTTAAATTTGCCGACGCCTCGGATGTGGTGGAGTTTATGGCGGCGCAATTGCAAAAGTTGCCTGCCGAAACTCAGGATGCCCTCAAACTGGCGGCTTGCATTGGGGCGCAGTTTGATTTAGAGACATTGGCAATAGTCAGCGAAGAATTACCAGAACAAACGGAATCAACGCTGTGGAAAGCCTTGCAAGAAGGACTCATTTTATTGATTTCAGAAGGCTATAACTTTATTCAAGCAGATGCTCAATCCCTGAATCAGTCTGTTGCTAATCCCACTTATAAGTTTCTGCACGATCGCGTCCAGCAAGCGGCTTATTCATTGATTCCCGACGAGCAAAAACAAGCCACTCATCTGAAAATAGGACAGTTAGTGCTACAAAGTTCTTCTGAGATAGAAATCGAAGAAAAAATATTTGATATTGTGGGGCATTTAAATCAAGGAATTGAGTTAATCAATCAATTAAGTGAACGCTCAGCCTTAGCCCTACTCAACTTAGAAGCTGGACGTAAGGCTAGAAATTCTACCGCCTACGCTGCGGCTAATATCTATCTACAAACGGGAATTGAGTTACTGACAGCAAACTGCTGGCAAAGTCAATATGAATTGGCGCTAAATCTTTATGTTGCTGCTGCTGAAATTGCCTATTTGAATGGTGACTTTGATGGTATGGAACAGATGGCAGCACTGGTTTTGCAAGAAGCTCAAACAATTTTAGATCGAGTTAAAATTTACGAAATTAAAATTGCCGCTCAGACAGCTCAGAGCAAGGTGTTAGAAACGATCGCAGTAGCAAGAGAGGCACTCTTACAATTGGGGATTGAACTCCCTGCCGAACCTGATGAAGCCAAGATTGGCAAAGCGCTACAAGCCCTTGCGGCTCTCCTCGGCGGCAGAAAGATTGAGGAATTGGTTGATCTACCTGTGATGACAAATCCACAGACTCAGGCAGCTATGCAATTGTCTGGTATGTTGTTTCCACCCATTTTCCAGGGAATGCCCGGTTTGCTGCCCCTGCTGAGCTCCACGATGGTGAGTTTATCACTCTCCTTTGGAAATGCGCCCCCATCGACGGTGGGTTATGCGATGCACGGGATGGTTTTCTGTGCCTTTTTACAAGAGGTGGAAACGGGCTATGGCTTTGGGCAATTGGCACTTTCATTGCTGGATAGGTTGAATGTACCCGAATTCAAGTCCACAGTTCTACTTTTGTTTGGTGGCTGGATTCAGCATCGCCAAGAATCTCTTTTGGCAACGATACCGACGCTGAAAGAGGGCTATAGGTTTGGTATGGAAACCGGCGACTTTGTAGATGCTGGCTACAACATATATATTTGCTTTTATACTCATTTATTCGCTGGTGTAGAACTAGACACTTGGGAACAAGAAATAGCAGGTTACAGGGCTGTCATGGCGCAGTTGAAACAATATTCTGCTCAGATTTATTTGGATATGATTCAGCAGACGGTGCAAAACTTGAGGGAAACCCATACTCGGCCGGATTTGTTAATAGGCTCTGCCTACGATGAAACGGTGATGATTCCCAAGCACTATCAGGATAATGAATTTACGGCGATCGCCTGTGCCTGCATCTTCAAACTGCTGCTTGCTTACTGCTATGGCAATTATACGGCTGCCCTAGACCATATTTCCCAAGTCAAACAGTATTTGATGGGAGTATCTGGATCGGCTTTTGTTCCCATTTTTCATTTTTATGCTGCCCTGACGCACCTGGCACTTTTTCCCACACAGCCAGCAATTGAGCAAACTGAAATTCTTGGCTTAGTGGAAACCCATCAAAGCACGCTGCAACAGTGGGCGCAAAATGCTCCGATGAATTATCTGCATAAATGGTATTTAGTGGAAGCAGAACGCTATCGAGTTTTGGGCAATAAAGCTGAGGCGATTGAAATGTACGATCGCGCAATTTCGGGAGCCAAAGAAAACAAATATGTTAATGACGAAGCCCTGGCCAACGAACTAGCAGCCAAATTCTACTCGGAATGGGGCAAAACAAAAGTTGCTCAAGCCTACATATTTGAGGCGTATTATTGTTATGTTGAATGGGGAGCCACTGCTAAGGTAACGGATTTAGAAACGCGATATCCTCACTTATTCGCGGTAACTCAACCGGGAAGGAAAAACACTCAAACTACCGTAGCAATGACAACGACTGGTTCGGGAAATCACCTAGATATTGCCGCAGTCATGAAGGCTTCTCAGGCGATTTCTGGAGAAATTATGCTAGATAAGCTACTGTCTAGCTTGATGAAAATTTTGATGGAAAATGCAGGGGCGCAACGAGGCTATCTAATTTTGTTAAGCCAGGGACAACTGTTCATTGAAGCTGAAGGAACCATCAATGACGAACTCGTCACTGTGTTGCAGTCAATCCCCGTTGAAACCTGTCAAGAACTTTCTTCCGCAATTGTCAATTATGTGAGTCGCACTCAAGAAAGCGTGGTACTAGATGATGCTGCGCGATCGGGACAATTTACCAACGACGCCCACATCCGAAAGCATCAGCCCAAATCAATTTTATGTGTGCCACTGATTAACCAATCTCAAATCATTAGTATTGTTTACTTAGAAAATAATCTGACAGCGGGAGCTTTTACCCCTGAAAGAGTGGAACTATTAAAAGTATTATCTGGACAAGCAGCTATCTCGATTCAAAATTCTAAGCTTTATACAGAAGTACGCGAAAATGAAAGCAGGCTGGCTCAACTCAACAAAGCTTATGAGCGATTTATTCCCCATCAATTCCTCCAGTTTTTAGAGAAATCAAGCATTATTGATGTGGAATTGGGCGACCAAGTGCAGTTAGAAATGTCGGTGTTGTTTTCCGACATTCGCGACTTCACCACGCTTTCGGAAACTATGACGCCGGAGGATAATTTCAAATTTATAAATTCTTATCTTTCTCGCATGGAACCAGTCATTAATGAAAATCACGGGTTTATCGACAAATATATTGGCGATGCGATTATGGCGCTGTTTAGCGGCGAGGCGGATAATGCGGTGAAAGCGGGAATTGCTATGCTGCACCGTCTCGCTGAATACACTCAAAACCGCGCTAATTCGGGCTATGCGCCGATTCAGATTGGGATTGGGATTAATACGGGTTCTTTGATGCTGGGAACTGTGGGAGGACCAAATCGCATGGACGGGACGGTCATCAGCGATGCGGTGAATTTAGCTTCTCGTGTGGAAAGTTTGACAAAAAATTATGGGGTGTCGCTGTTAATTACGCAGCCCACTTATGGGCGCCTGAAAAATCCTTCCCAGTACGCAATCCGCACTCTCGATACGGTAAAAGTCAAGGGAAAATCTGAAGCTGTGACGATTTATGAGGTGTTTGATGCAGATTCACCAGAAATTAAACAGGCGAAGTTAGCTACGCTGGAATTGTTTGCAGAAGCTAGGGCACTTTACTCGGAAGGGAAGTTATTTGAAGCGGCGCGACTGTTTTCCGAGTGTTGGCGTCAGAATCCGGGCGATCGCGTTGCTAAAATTTACTGGGAACGCTGTGAGTCTGCATTGTTGACTCGCACAAAAATCAAAGACAGGCTACACAATTTACATTAAGCGGTTGCTATACCTGAAAATTACACCAAAAGTGCGATCGACTGTTGAGACACTCTACAAACTAGGCGATCGCGATCGGGGCTACCACAAAGTATTTGCAGGGTGCTACCGGAAAAACTAAACATTTGTTACAAAAACAAAAATTTTTCGTTTCTAACGCGCTATTGTATACAGAAAGCTGGTGCGTTTTGAGTTAGCTTTAATTTTTAGCAAAAAAAACCAATATGCTCTCGATTCCAGGCGTTGCCGTCCAGACACTTCTCTATGAAAGCGCCAACTCTCTGGTTTACCGGGCCATTCGGGAAGCAGATAAAGAGCCAATTATCCTCAAACTCCTCAAAGAAAGCTACCCCACACCTCAAGAATTGGTGCGCTACCGCACCGAATACCGCATCACCCAAGAGTTGAAAGAGGCGGGAGTCGTGCGAGTCTATGACTTGCAAAAATACCAAAATAGCCTCGTGATGTTTGTTGAGGACTTTGGCGGGGAATCCTTGACAATTTGGATGCAGCAGCGATCCTTTACTCTTGAAGAATTTTTACAAATTGCGATCGCCACAACTGAAATTTTAGGGCAAATTCACAGCGCCAACATCATCCACAAAGATATTAATCCCTCAAATATTGTTTACAACCCGGAAACAGAACAATTAAAAATTATTGATTTTGGCATATCCACTCAGCTAACGCGAGAAACGCCCACCCTGAAAAACCCCAACATTTTAGAAGGCACATTAGCGTATATTTCACCAGAACAAACGGGGAGAATGAATCGCACTCTCGATTACCGTACTGACTTTTACTCCCTCGGTGTCACCTTCTACGAATTGTTGACAGGAAAACTACCTTTCGAGACTGAAGATACTTTAGAACTTGTTCACTGCCACATTGCTAGACAGCCAGTTCCTCCGCACGAAATAGAGCCAAAAATTCCCCTAATTGTGTCTCAACTTGTCAGTAAACTGATGGCGAAGAACGCAGAAAACCGCTATCAAACAGCCGGGGGGCTAAAGCATGATTTAGAAATGTGTCTGCTTCAATTACAACAAACCGATAGCATAGAAGAATTTGACTTGGGAAAGCGAGATATTACAGACCGTTTCCTGATACCCGAAAAGTTATACGGCCGGGAAAGTGAAGTTGATAATCTATTAGCTGCTTTTGAACGGATTGCATCAAGACGATCGCCCCAGCCCCCCTTAATAAATGGGGCTTCATGTGACTCCGTTAGTAGGGGCGGTGCCCCCGTGCCCGCCCAGGGCGGGGGGGGATCGCATTTATCCGGCAGTGAAATGATGCTAGTAGCTGGATTTTCTGGGATTGGTAAAACCGCAGTAGTTAATGAAGTCCACAAGCCGATCGCCCGACAGCGTGGCTATTTTATCAAAGGCAAATACGACCAATTTCAACGAAATATTCCCTTTAGTGCATTTGTGCAAGCATTTCGGGAATTGATGGGGCAATTATTATCAGAAAGTGACGCTCAGTTACACAGATGGAAAACCATGATTCTCACCGCAGTAGGCGAGAGTGGGCAAGTCTTGATTGACGTAATTCCTGAATTAGAACACATCATTGGCGCTCAAAGTCCTGCACTAGAATTGTCCGGGAGTGCCGCCCAAAATCGCTTCAATCTGCTGATGCAGAAATTTGTGCAAGTATTTACCACCGCCGAACATCCCTTAGTGATATTTTTAGATGATTTGCAGTGGGCGGATTCGGCATCCCTGAAGTTGCTACAACTGTTAATGGAGGATAGGGGGCATCTGTTAGTATTGGGTGCTTATCGGGATAATGAGGTATCACCGACTCATCCGTTTATGTTGACTGTGGATGAGATTGTGAAGTCTGGGGCAGTGGTGAATACGATTACCCTGCAACCGTTGAGTTTAGCATATCTCAATCAGTTGGTAGCAGATACGCTGATTTGCGATTTATCTTTGGCCGGGCCCTTGACAGAATTGGTTTATCAAAAAACCCAAGGTAATCCCTTTTTCTCGACTCAATTCCTCAAGTCGCTGTATGAAGATGGTCAAATTATCTTTGACCCCCCTGTGTCCCCCCTTACTAAGGGGGGAAGTAAAGGGGGGTGGCAGTGCGATATTGCTCAAGCTAGACTTACCCACGCCTCGGATGTGGTGGAGTTTATGGCGGCGCAATTGCAGAAGTTGCCGAAAGAAACTCAGAATGTTCTCAAGTTGGCGGCTTGCATTGGGGCACAGTTTGATTTAGAGACATTGGCAATAGTCAGCGAAGAATTACCCGAAGAAACGGAATCAGCACTCTGGAAAGCCTTGCAAGAAGGACTTATTATACTGATCAAAGAAGGCTATAACTTCCTTCAAACAGATGCTCAATCCCCTACTGAGTCTGTGGCTAACCCAATTTATAAGTTCCTGCACGATCGCGTCCAGCAAGCAGCTTATTCCCTAATACCCGAAAACAAAAAAAAAGCTACTCATCTCAAAATTGGACAGTTACTCCTACACAAATATTCGGACATAGAAAGAGAAGAAAAACTCTTTGATATTGTGGGGCATTTAAATCAAGGAATTGAGTTAATCAATCAATTAAGCGAACGAGAAGCCTTAGCCCTACTCAACTTAGAAGCGGGAGGTAAGGCCAGAAATTCTACCGCCTACGCAGCCGCAATGGTCTATCTGCAAACAGGGATTGATCTACTAACAGCCAACTGCTGGCTTCTTCAGTATGAATTGACCCTGAATCTCTATGTTGCTGCTACCGAAGCTGCCTATTTGAATGCTGACTTTGAGGGTATGGAACAGATGGCAGCATTGGTATTGCAAGAAGCTAAGACGATTTTAGACAAAATTAAAATTTACGAAATTCAAATCGCTACTCATGCAGCCCAGGGCAAGATGTTGGAGGCGATCGCAGTGGGTAGAGATGCACTCTTGCAATTAGGAGTTGAACTGCCTCCCGAACCTGACGAAGCTTTGATTAACAAAGCTCTACAAACCCTTGCCAGTCAACTCCAGGGAAGAAGGGTAGAAGAATTGATTAACCTGCCTGTGATGACCGATCTTCATACTCAGGCAACTATGCAACTGTTAGGAATGTTAATTTCACCCATTTACCAGGGACTGCCAGAATTACTACCACTGCTTAGCTCGACAATGGTGAGTTTATCGCTCTCTTTTGGAAATGCACCGGCATCAAGCGAGGGGTATGGAATTCACGGTATAGTGTTGTGTAGTTTTTTGAAACAAGTAGAAACTGGCTATGCCTTTGGCAAATTAGCACTCTCATTGCTCGAACACTTTAATATTCAGGAATTCAAGCCCGTCATTTTAGTTCTGTTTGGGGCCATGATTCAGCATCATCAGGAAGCTATGAGAGCAGCGATATCAACACTGAAAGAGGGCTATACGGCTAGCATAGAAACTGGCGATTTTCTACACGCTGGCAACAACCTAGGTTTTTACTTTCATACCAACTTTTTCAGTGGGGTAGAACTGGATACCTGGGAACCCGAAATAGCAGCTTACAGTGCTGTCATGGCGCAGGTAAAGCAATATTCTGCTCAGGTTTATTTAGATATGACGCAGCAGATGGTGTTGAACTTGAGGGAAGACGGGATTCTGTCGGATTGCTTAATCGGCTCTGCCTACGATGAAACGGTGATGATTCCTAAACACCATGAGGTTAATGAATTCACGGCGATCGCTACTGCCTACATCTACAAACTGCTGCTTGCTTACTGCTATGGCAATTACACGGCTGCGATCGATTACATTGCTCAAGCCAAACAGTATTTAATGGCAGTATCGGGATTAGTTCTTGTTCCCATTTTCCATTTCTATGCAGCTCTGACACACTTGGCACTCTTCCCCACACAGCCAGCAATTGAGCAAACAGAAATTCTTGGCTTAGTAGAAATTGATCGAACCACCCTCGAAGAGTGGGCGCAAAATGCTCCGATGAATTATCTGCATAAATGGTATTTAGTTGAGGCAGAACGGCAACGGGTGTTGGGTAATAAAGCTGAGGCGATTGAAATGTACGATCGCGCCATCTTCCTCGCTAAAGAAAATCAATTTCTCAACGAAGAAGCCCTTGCCAACGAACTCGCAGCCAAATTTTACCTAGAATGGGATAAAGAAAAATTGGCTCAACTCTACATGATTGAGGCGTATTATTGTTATATCCAATGGGGATCTACTGCTAAAATAAAAGATTTAGAAAGGCGATACTCCCCCTTATTAAAACCTATTCAGGTGGGAACAAAAAACACTAAAGCTAGCGCAAAAGTTACGACCACTGGTTTGGCTACTAACTTAGATATAACCACAGTAATGAAAGCAGCAACCGCAATTTCAGGTGAAATTTTGCTGGATAAACTACTGTCTAACTTGATGAAAATTTTGATTGAGAATGCGGGGGCGCAAAGAGGATATCTCATTTTATCAAACCAGGCAAAGCTATTAGTTGAAGCTGAAGGATCCATAAACTCCGAACTCGTCACCGTGTTGCAGTCAATCCCCGTTGAAACCTGTCAAGAACTTTCCTCCGCAATTGTCAATTATGTGAGTCGTACTCAAGAAAGCGTGGTACTTGATGATGCTGTCCGAGAGGGACAATTTACCAACGACCCCTACATCCGAAAAAATCAGCCCAAATCAATTTTATGCGTGCCGCTGATTAACCAATCTCAAATTATTAGTATTGTTTACCTAGAAAATAACCTAACAGCCGGAGCTTTTACCCCTGAAAGAGTCGAACTATTAAAACTGTTATCGGGACAAGCGGCTATCTCGATTCAAAATTCTCAACTCTATACAGAAATCCGCGAAAGT
This sequence comes from Microcoleus sp. AT8-A3, assembly GCF_036705675.1. NCBI lineage: Bacteria > Bacillati > Cyanobacteriota > Cyanophyceae > Oscillatoriales > Microcoleaceae > Microcoleus > Microcoleus sp. AT8-A3. Next base: position 3,350 of record NZ_JAUBVD010000028.1, on the reverse strand, counting down.
GAAAACAGGCTGACTCAATTTTTAGAAGCAATTCCAGTCGGGGTGTCAGTGCTGGATGCTTCTGGCAAACCTTACTATAATAATCGTGTTGCTATTCAATTATTAGGTAAAGGAGTTATTCCTAACGTCACCAGCGAACAAATATCCGAGGTTTATCAAGTGTATAAAGCTGGTACAGATCGGGAATATTCCTCTGCTGAATTGCCGATTGTGCGAGCGTTGAGGGGCGAAAGTGCCACCGCTGAGGATATGGAAATCCACCAAGGCAACAAGATTATTCCGATCGAGGCTTGGGGTACTCCCATCTATGATGAAAAGGACAATATTTCTTATGCAATTGTAGCCTTTCAAGATATCACGGATCGCAAAAAAGCGGAAACAGAGCGAATCAGATTTACCGCTGAACTGTTTCTACTCAACAAAGCTTATGAGCGCTTCGTTCCCAATCAATTCCTCCAGTTTTTAGAGAAATCAAGCATTATTGATGTGGAATTGGGCGACCAAGTGCAGTTAGAAATGTCGGTGTTGTTTTCCGACATTCGCGACTTCACCACGCTTTCGGAAACTATGACGCCGGAGGATAATTTCAAATTTATAAATTCTTATCTTTCTCGCATGGAACCAGTCATTAATGAAAATCACGGGTTTATCGACAAATATATTGGCGATGCGATTATGGCGCTGTTTAGCGGCGAGGCGGATAATGCGGTGAAAGCGGGAATTGCTATGCTGCACCGCCTCGCTGAATACAATGAATACTGCGCTAACGCTGGCTGTGCGACGATTCAGATTGGGATTGGGATTAATACGGGTTCTTTGATGCTGGGAACTGTGGGAGGACCAAATCGCATGGACGGGACGGTCATCAGCGATGCGGTGAATTTAGCTTCTCGTGTGGAAAGTTTGACAAAAAATTATGGGGTGGCGCTGTTAATTACGCAGCCCACTTATGGGCGCCTGAAAAATCCTTCCCAGTACGCAATCCGCACTCTCGATACGGTAAAAGTCAAGGGAAAATCTGAAGCTGTGACGATTTATGAGGTGTTTGATGCAGATTCACCAGAAATTAAACAGGCGAAGTTAGCTACGCTGGAATTGTTTGCAGAAGCTAGGGCACTTTACTCGGAAGGGAAGTTCTTTGAAGCGGCGCGGCTTTTTGAAGAGTGTTGGCGTCAGAATCAGGGCGATCGCGTTGCTAAAATTTACTGGGAACGCTGTGAGTCTGCATTGTTGACTCGCACAAAAATCAAAGACAGGCTACACAATTTACATTAGACCTATTGCAAAATAATTTTATGTCATAGTCAAAAGTTTTACCCCTTTTCTATGGCTGGGTGCAATCTTAGCTCAACGCACTGCTCATTAGCCGATTCATTCCACCTATCACCTAAATTCGACTCAACCTTTAAGCCGTCGGTACGGGCAGGCTAGACACAAAAAACCCCACAAAGAAGCATTATGGAGTCCTAGTTATTTTGCTGTTTCTGCTGGAGGTGCGTAAGAAAGAAGTTTTGAAGGAGTATATCAGAAATCAAGAAAAGCCGGCCACAGAAGAAGGGGCTTGCATCCCATTTTTTTGGTCAGTCCTTTCCTATTTAGTTTTTATTTTGCCTGCATTTTTTGCCGAATCTGCTCTCCGCGCCTAGCAGCAACTTGTGGCCAAGTCAACTCCAAAGCTCGCTGGCGGGCGGCGGCTCCCATTTTAGCGCGCAAATCAGGAGAATTAGATAGTTGGCGCAGTCCCTCCACCCAGGCGTCAGTATCGTAGGGAGGAAGAATTATGCCGTCAATGCCATCACGCACAACACCGCCTCCTCCCATCGGTGAAGCCAGAATAGGCAAACCATGACCCATCGCTTCATAGATGACGAGTGGGCTACCTTCCTCGAGACTGGGTAAGGCAAAAAAGTCAGCTTGGCGATAGGCAGAACTGTAGTCCAAAGCATAATCAAAGTGAACTACATCAGAACGTTCCAGCAAATGGCTGCAAGTTTGAGCGATCGCCGGTTCGAGTCTGCCAAAAATAGTCAGCTTTCCCTTAATCCCAGCTCGCTCCCAAGCCTGCAACAGTAGGTGAACCCCTTTGCGGACGCAGGCAAAGCCTAGGAAAAGGACGTTAACTTCCTCTGAAGGCGGTTTTTGGAATTGATAATTGGGGAAACGCTCTGGCGACCAACCTTCAGTGGTTAACAGCAGTTTTTCTTCAGGAACTCCGGCGTCTTGAAACGATTTTACTACTGCCGGACTGGGACAAAACAGGAAGTCAACTAGCTTGAGTTTTTGCTCTTCGTTCTTAATTGTTTCTGGGGTAATTGTGTGTTGAGGTTGCAATTCCAAGCGAGAGTAAGCATCGTCAAGGATACTCTTAGCTTGCCTTTGACAAGTATTAACTCGCTCCAAAAAAATCGGCTTACTCTGCTTGTTAACGCTCTTTACAGTATCTACTGAGAGACCGGGCCACAAGTAGGCAACATCAAAATTTTTGATATCTTTGAGAAAACGCTTCTCTGCCTTAATTTTGGGAGCACTATGGCTGCTGTAATACAGTTTTTTCAGCAATGACGGAATTGCTTCAACTATATTTGAGTCGCGACAGGAGCTATCGCAACTCGGGACAACCATGCGAGCCATCAGCTCAGGGTTTTGCCATTGTTTGCACACTGAAAAAAATACGTGGCTGATGGCTCGGTCATTGCAATGGATTGGGAATAAAGCACTCAGTTTTAACATGGGATTCATCTTGAGTTAAGTAAAGTTTTTTTACTTGTTTCTAAACACGGATATAGAATAATCCGGCTCGGTTTAGAGACCAGTCTCGTTTGATTGAAAAGTAGATTCGGCAGTCTGACAGTGGTTGTATGCTGATAAGATAACATTTAAGTGAATTCACTGACAAGACCCTGAACCAAAAATTATGTAATTTTACTGTAAAGAATAAAACAGGAGCATCCAAAACGCACTAATAATTTTTCCCATATGTTTGGCGTCCTACTAAATAGGGTTTTCCAAGCGTTTTAGATAACGTGGTGATTTAAATGGCTGCTACACATACTCTCATCCCGGCTCTTACGCACTAAGATAACCGACCGGGTATTAAGCCGGATTTGCTAAGTAATACCACATATAAAAACAGAATACGGAGAACCTCAACTTCGCGCCTAGTTGTCGGGACTCTAAAAGCGATCGGATTTTATGTTTAATTAAAGCGAGCTCCCAATCATTACCCAATACGCTTGGGTTAAGGAATGAGAATTAAATAACTTCCACAAGATTGTGGGATGGGCGTCCCGCCCGTCCACTCATGACGGGCGGGACGCCCATCCCACAATAACAATTAAAATTGTAAGTTA
>NZ_JAUBVD010000027.1:0-80304 GCF_036705675.1 Microcoleus sp. AT8-A3 | reverse complement strand
ATTTATTTTCTGACTCATTTTCATCCCGACGCTCACCTTCGGTAGAGCGCGGGACTTCCCATTCGCATTAGTTAAATTGCTAAGTTGGCTGAGCTTCCATCCAATCAAAAATCAGGTTTAATTGTTCCAGTGTCACTAACCCGTACTGCCACAGAACCATCGGCAGTTCGCTGGCATCTTGTTCACCGTGTCGGAGAGCAACGGCGATGGCAGAATTCGATATTGCCAACTCTCCCCGCAAATAATCGATCAGTTGAGCCTTTCTCATCACCTTCACCGCCTGTTTTATGCGCTATTGTAAAGATATGTAGCTAATCAGTCTGTATCGGAAGTTTAAGTGCTCTAATTTTAGGTTCACAATAGAGAACCTTGTGTGATGGAAACCTCACAAAACTTGTGATAAAATTAAGAGAAAAAAGCGATCGCAGTCACAAGAACTGCGAGAATCAAAAATTGGGTTCCGCGATCGCTCGCTTCCCATGAATTCATTTAAAATTGCTAAAGTCCTAGCTGAAGCTGAACTCCCGCTTCTGTACCGCTGTCGGTTTGTTTTGGAGGTAAAGGATTTCCTTGACGCTGGGCGTCCGAAGGAGTAGTAATAAATTCCAATGGGCCCTCGATTTTGAGGCGAAATGTGTCGCCCAAGCTGCTTTCCCTTCTAGCAGAATTAGCCGCCGTTTCTGGTTCACCAATCAAGTTGTGGTAGTCCGAGTCTAAGGTTCTGTCCTCCACAGTCCTCAACGAGTCCCCCGATAAAGTCGTTTCCGAATATTGGGGCGTTGGTTGCAGTCTTTGTTGGGCGAGAACCGCCGGGGTCAAACCGATAAAAATTGAGCTCAGTCCGAGAGCAGTGCCAAGAGTAGCAATAACTGCGTTCATCATCCATGCCTCCGCTAGTTGCATCCTACTATCCTTATTTTACCCAGTCGCAATTAAGTTGTACTCTATCAAAAGTAGCTGCTTGTGGAGATATCAATTAAATTTACTGTCAAAACTTATAACTTTCGATCGCGCTATCGGTCAAATATAACTGACGCAGCAACCGGGTTGAAACGCCAAAATACGTCATTTCAGACATGAGTCAACCAAAAACTCTATTGGTTTGATTAGCGCGCCTCATGAGTGGAAAAATAGTTAGTGCTGGACGCACGGGCGGCTATCCATCGGTTGTTTTTCACGAAAATAGTTCGTTGCAGACCGCCAAAACGCTAAAAAAACCTGGTTTGAGATACCAGTTCCCAAAAAAATGCAACGGCAGACAAATTCCAAGCCCTTACAGAATCAGTCTTTCCTACTTCTTTAATTCTTTAATCTCAAATCTATAATAGGATGAGCGTGTAGAGTGAGTCCAGGATTGATACTGCATTCATCTCGATCGCCAATGTTCCCCAAGCGGACGATCGCGCTAAGATGGCGGTGGCAGTCGTTAAAAATTCAGTTGCCAGCGGCAGATTCCGAACTCTTAACAGCACTTTGCCTACTAAAACCATCTCAACTTCAAAACCTGCGCTCATCAAGTTGTACTTGACCAATAATTTCTTAATGGTACCCGCCACGTGATTTATCCGTGGAATCAATCCAACATCCAAAATCCTTGCATCCTCAAGCCCCCGGATTTATCCGTGGTGTCAATCTAAAATCTAAAATCTAAAATCTAAAATCGAATGACCAATAATTTCAAAGGTGGTACCCGCCACGTGATTTATCCGTGGAATCAATCCAAAATCCAAAATCCTTGCATCCTCAAGCCCCCGGATTTATCCGTGGTGTCAATTCTTTAATCTCAAATCTAAAATCTAAAATCGAATGACCGGAATGTTGTGGGTTCATAATAGTTCTGCTTTACCATGCCAATCAAATATCTGACAGACCCGATTTTAAAAATGTCGCGCAAAGTGCCAATTCGCATCGTCCTTGTTGTACCTTTTGCACTCCAGACTTTCGCTGCTGTAGGGTTGACGGGGTGGCTGTCGTTGCGGAACGGGCGCATAGCCGTCAACGATGTTGCCGCCCAACTGCGGACAGAAGTCACATCGCGTATCCAGCAACATATTAACAGTTATATTGAAACGCCACACCAAATCAATCAGCTCAATCTCGATGCCATCCGTCTTGGCATTGTGAACGTGCAGGATAGTGATAGTTTGCAACGCTACTTCTACAAACAAATCAAAATTTTTGATAAAATTAGCTACATTCAATTTGCATCCGAAGAAAAAGATTTTATTGGAGTGGAACGCCTCGACGACGGCAAGTTGCAAGTTCAGATTTCTAATCAATCTACTGGCTATAATTTGCATAGCTACGGGCTGTCAGAGTTGGAGGAACCAACCAAACTATTAAAAACTACTCTCAACTACGACCCCCGCCTCCGACCTTGGTACATAGCTCCGGTGCGTGCAGGAAAACCGACTTGGAGTAAAATCTATAATTATTTTGACGCTCCCAAACTAGCGATTACGGCGGCTCAACCAGTTTATGGCGAGGATGGTAAACTGATTGGCATTTTGGGTTCTGACTTGGCGCTTTCCAAGCTCAATCAATTTTTGGAAACTCTAAAAATTGGCAAATCAGGACAGACTTTTATTGTAGAAAGGTCTGGGCAATTGGTAGCAAATTCTACTCTGGAACCGCCATTTATTGTTAGCAATGGTGTGGCGAAACGGATTGTGGCAGCCAGCAGCAAGAATGTTCTAATTCGATCGACCGCCCGCTATTTGACTGAACGCTTCGGGGATTTGCACAAAATTGACAGATCTCGCCAGTTAGATTTTACGATCGACGGTCAACGGCAATTTCTACAGGTGACGCCGCTTTTAGACAGCAGGGGCCTCGACTGGTTGATTGTGGTGACGGTTCCTGAAGCCGATTTTATGGAAAGGATTAATGCCAACACTCGGTATACTGTGGTGATGTGTCTGGGTGCTTTGGTGCTGGCAACGGTGATTGGCGCTCTGACTTCTAGGTGGATTGTTGTACCGATTCGGCGTCTGAGCAAGGCTGCGGAGGGTTTGTCCCGGGGAGAATGGGACGGGATGGCGGTAGATTCCCGCTTGATGGCGTCTGTAGAGCGAGAGGATGAGGTGGGTGTCCTGGCTCGCTCTTTTAATATGATGGCCGCTCAATTGGAAGAGTCGTTTACTACTCTCGAAGATCGGGTGGAATCTGCGATCGCCGACAAAAATCAATTAATTATTTCTCTGAAAAAATCCCAGCAAAAACTGGCTCTCCATCTTCACCAAACTCCTTTGGGTGCGATTGAATGGAATCTAAACTTTGAAGTAGCGGAATGGAATTTGTCAGCGGAAAGAATTTTTGGATACAACCGTTTGGAAGCAATGGGACGCCACGGAGTCGATCTCATAGTTCCTGAAAATGCTAAGGAGTATGTCCGGCAACTATCTATAACTTTGCTCACTAATCAAGGAGGAATTAGTAGTATTAACGAGAACATCAGAAAAGACGGAAAAATTATTCTGTGCGAGTGGTACAATACGACCTTGGTTGATGCTGATGGCAGCATTATCGGGGTGGCATCGCTGATTCAGGATGTGACTGAATTTCACAGTGCTGTGGGGCAGTTGCGGGCCAGCGAGGAGCGGTTTCGCCAGTTGGCAGAAAATATTCATGAGGTATTTTGGATTAGAGAACCCAATCAAAAGCAGCTAGTTTATGTGAGCCCTGCTTGCGAGAAAATATGGAATTTGAGCTGTCAGAGTTTGCAGTCAGAACCGGAGGCTTTTTGGGATGCTATTCACCGGGAGGATCTCGATCGCGTCAAGGCTGCTTTTGCGAAACAGGGGCGGGGCGATTATGATGAGGAGTATCGGGTAGTGCGCTCGGACGGTTCAGTTTGCTGGGTGCGCGATCGGGCTTTTCCAGTCCGCAGCCAAACCGGAGAAATTTACCGCATCGTCGGTATTGCTGAAGATATTACCCAGCGCAAATTAGCAGAAGAATTCCAAAAAGTCGCTCAAACCGCTCAAGCAGCAAACCAAGCCAAAAGCGCCTTTTTAGCTAATATGAGCCACGAATTGCGAACTCCCCTCAACGCGATTATTGGTTACAGCGATATGCTCACAGAAGACGCGGAGGATTTAGGCTGCGAAGATTTTATCCCCGACTTGCAAAAAATTCAAACTGCCGGTAAACACCTGCTATCTTTAATTAGCGACATTCTAGATATTTCTAAGATTGAAGCGGGGCGGATGGAACTTTACTTAGAAACTTTCAACCCGGTTAATTTAATTGACGAGGTAGTTTCTACTGTCAAACCCTTGGTAGATAAAAATTCAAATAAGTTTGAAGTTGATGTTGCTGACGACTTGGGAATGATGTATGCTGACATTACCAAAACTCGTCAAATATTGCTCAACCTGCTGAGCAATGCAGCCAAATTTACGGAACATGGCACTATTACCCTCTGTATTGAAAGAGTTAAACATGACAGCTTAACCACTCAAGAAATAGCAGAACCTTCCGACTCAATAATTTTTCGCGTAGCTGATACGGGCATTGGGATTCCCCCCGAACAATTGCAGCATTTATTTCAAGCATTTATGCAGGGCGACGCATCAACTACCCGCAAGTATGGCGGCACGGGTTTGGGATTGACGATTAGCCGTCACTTTTGCGTGATGATGGGTGGCGATATGCAGGTTGAAAGCGAGTTAGGTTGCGGTTCGGTTTTTACTGTGTGCTTGCCGGCCCGCGTTGAATTATTGGTCAGCAGTTAGTCTTGCTTTCCGGGAGGCAATTGTTACACAAGAAACCAGGTTTATTGACAAAAAACCTACGCTTTTAGATAATTTATGAGCAATAAACCAAGGTGATGATAGGATGCAGCCTCAGTCTTATTCTAGCTAATTCGCCGTTTCTGCCGCCCCAAAAGTTGAGCTGTTAATACCCCGCCGACGAAGCCAAAGAAATGCCCTTGCCAGGAAATTCCCGGCTGCGAGGGCAAAACTCCCCAAATTAAACTGCCGTAGAAGAAACCGACAATTAAAGATACCAAAATAGATGTAAAGCTGCGTTCAAAATAGCCCCGCAGCAGCAAGAAGCCGAAGTAACCAAAGATTAATCCGCTGGCACCAATGTGAACGGAATAGGGCGCGCCAGTCAGCCAAACTCCGAATCCGCTGACTAGCACAGTGACCGCACTCACGATAAAAAAGTCGCTAATTTCTCGCAGCATGATCAACCAACCCAATGTCACTAAAGGGAGGGTATTGGTGGCTAAGTGAGCAAAACTGCCGTGCAGAAAAGGCATCAACAGGATGCCTTGAAGTCCGTCGAGGTTGCGGGGGCGGACTCCGTAGGCATTCAGCCTGCCTCCGAATAGGAATACATCGACAATTTCGATAATCCAGAGGAGGGAGACGAAGCCACCGAGAATGGCGGCGTGGCTTTGCAATTCGCGGGTGATAGCTTTGGTTTCTGGGTTACTCATGGGTGGTGAGGACGGTGATACCGATTATTTCTCATTGTAGAAGTTTCTGAGCGATCGCGAGCAAAGATTGTTGGGTCGATGTTTCAGGGTTTTTTGCAGCAGAGCTTATTTAGAAATATTATAAGTTTTATTAAAAATTCCGCATTTTCACGTATAGGATAATTCACCTGGATGCGTCACAATTGTAATTGAACAACAAAAGGAGACTCAACCGAAGGTTGAAGCTAAAAGGTAGAAGACAGAATTTTTACCCTCTCAATCAATTGTTGGGCTTGAAATGAGGACACTTTTTAGAGCGCACACCGTCTTTAAAAAAATCAGGAACTACTTTTCTCGCCCTAAGTCATTAATTTAAGAAGTTCAATCCGGTAAAGCAAAACGAGATGCTGTAGATACTGATTGTAGATAATATCGCACAAGCTCTACAGAGAGTTCTTGGCACCTCGTTATCAAAGAGGAAGAGAGCAAAATGAACGTATTTGATCATACAGTCTCCTACCGAACTCTGCCACATTGGGTAGGATTTGGCAAACAAGAAACCGCCGTTAATGTCGCTACAAATTCTCAGCCTTACGGTCAAAAGCCACACTTTGACCCCTTGCATCCGCTAAAACAATGGCTTGATAACACTGCAATTAAAAGTCAAAAGTTGGCACGGTTGCTGTGTAAGTTGATTCCTAGCCAGTGTCCGTTTGAGCGAGAAGTCAAAATTGGCGATCGCACTTTATTATCCATTCCGCCGCTGTGCAAGTTAAATCCGCTTTACGAGCAAGTGGTTGGGCTGCGCTTTCGAGCTTTGTGTTATTTGGCTGACGAATGTGGCGAAGATGTGACTCCTTATTGTTAATGCTGCAAAAACTTAAATTTCTCACTGTCATTTCACCCTCCCTTCTCCTTGTTGGGGAGGGTTTTTTTATTTTGAGATTATTCGGTGGTTGAAACCTGTTATATCAATTCCGGTTGCACCGGAATTATTGTTGACTGTTGACTGTTGACTGTTGACTGTTGACTGTGAGTCGAAAAACTGAATGGTTGAGTGTTAACTGTTGACTCGATTTTATTATTCCGATGCAACCGGAAACGATATTAACCTCAAACTCAAATGTGGCAAAGGGCCGATCATTCGATTTTAGATTTTAGATTTTAGATTTTAGATTTTAGATTTTGGATTGACTTGCGCGAGATAAATTCGGGGGCTTGAGGATTTTAGATTTTAGATTTTGGATTGATTCCACGGAGAAATCACGTGGCGGGTACCATCAAGAAATTCTTGGTCATTTGAATTCGAGGTTAAATTAGACAAACTTTCGTCTGCCTCAGCAGAAAAGCCAGATATTCTGTTAGATCCCCGGCTTTTTGAAAAAGTCGGGGATCTAAAGCCTGATCGCATTTAAATACTAAAGGGAGCGAATCACTCGTTGTTGGAGAATGCGTTTGCCTTTGTTATAAATACTAAGGCTAGCTCCTGTAACAATGTAATCGTAGGCACCATTTGTGGCCACGTAACCAGTCCCCTCTTCAGTTCGAGCACGCAGGGCAATTGTGCTGCCGTTACTCTTTTTAACGCCGTAGTAATATACTTGATTGGCGTGGTTGTAGCACAGATAAATCCGAAAGTTGCTGGTCTCGAAATAGTTTTCCACTTTCTGTCTTTTGCGAGCACAAAAATCTCTAACCTGTTTTTGGGGAGTGGATACATTAGCTATTTGTATGGTTTCAATCGGAGACTGAGTGCGAGACGCTGTTGGTGCAGTGCTTGTGTTCGATTGTCCTAAAGCCAAGGTTGCCGCTGGATTGCTGGCAAATAGCATTAAACCGAGTAAGCTGGTTTGTGTGAGTCTTGCTGTGAAGTTCATAAGTCATTCCTTTAAAAGATGTTGATGCGTCTAATCTAGGTAAGTGGGATTGATTAGGGCGATCGAACAGTACAGTTTTCGCCATTGGCCTCAAGGAGGAAATCCTGGGATGCAATTTCCGTTTGCCCTGCGATGGGACACTATTCTCAATAAGCTTTTAGGGGCAGGCTAGAAGCCCGCCCCACAATAGGATTGAATGTATAGTCGAAAGTTCGTTACTGAGAATGATATTTTTTTGTGAGTTTCTCTGCAACTGACTAGCCGCCGGACAATTAAATAACTGGCACTTTCGATTGCTGAGAGGACTTATGCACTAATAGGCGATCGCGAGGACAAAGCACAGAATGATTTTAAAGATTGGGTGCAAAGTGCGGGCGCTGATGCTAGTTTTCATCAATTTTGATAAGTGCGATCGCGCGACACGCCCCCGTAACCCACGAGGGAAGTCTTTACGTGTCGCTTTTGGGCTTTTCCGGTTCAGAAGGTAAATCTCCCTTTTTTTTCGCTTCCAAAACCGCCGTTTCAACGATAAAAGCGATCAAACTAGCTGTGGGTCTACCTTGCCGGTCGGCCCACAGTTCTAAGGATTCATAGATGTAGTCGGGGAGTGTGATGTGAACGCGCTTGCTCACTGTCAATATTTACTGTTTGTGAACGCTCCCAATCATACAAGTTTACGCCGATCGCGGTGTTATAACGCTATTTTAGTAATTTTCTGCTACCAATGAGGGCCTTTTGTGCAATAATTTGTACAGCACACCACAGGTGCAAAGTCAAAAGCCAGTCCCCCGCCGTGGAAAGCAAGGACTGGCTATGGCTCCAATTAACAAGGAGATACACCTATTATGCCGTATGAAAAACGTCTCAGACCGTGGATCGTTGTTCGTTTGCTTCCAAATCTACAAAGGGTCGTTATCGGTCGCTTTCGCAGTTGGTCTGATGCAGAGGGTCATTTGCGAGTTCTCAAACAACTGCTTCCTGCTGCTCAATTGACCCTAGTTTTCGATCCGATCGATTAATTTTGGTGGCGAGTAATTGAAGTGCGATCGCCCTTGGTTTGAGAAGGGCGATCGCCTTTTCTAAGCTAAGACAAACTTTTGTCTTTTACCTATGTAAAAGCTTCTAATATCCTAGTCATGGGAATAAAAAGTGAGAGTTCATCGCCTTCTAAGGCAATGAACTCGTATTGCAAATAAAAAATAAAATCCCTTAGCTTGTTCGTTCAATGCGTCAACTATCACTCCCAATACTCCTATATCTTCTGACAAACGAATCACTCTGTTAAAAGCATCGACTAGCAGTGTCTCACCTAGTCTTCTACCCTGCATTGATTGAGTTACTGCCAGTTTTCCGATCCGCATGACTCGAAGAGGATAGCGCGGCAACCCTCTTCTGTAATTTTCAGGAAGTAACTCTAGTTGTAATGCAGCCATACTTATTGAATAATAACCTGCTACTTGACCGTCACCGTCTTGAGGAATTGCCACCCAAGTTTTAGCAATCCCTTTTCTTTGATTTTGTCGGGCGTATTTTTGGAGATACTGATTTAACTCCGGCACACCGCAATCAAAATTCTCCCGAATCACCCTGCTATCATCTATAGAGCAAAAAATCCCTTCCATTATTTATTTGCGATCGTATTTTTGCCGATACCTCTCGATCGCTGCTTTCAGCTTAGAGTTAAGTTCTGGTGGGTTTTCAATCGCTGAGGTAACAATTTCCCAATTTGGTTCGGAAAGAACGATCTGTTCTGGTTTGAGTGGCAGTTCTTCGGCTATATTTAGAGCAACTTCGAGCAGATATTCGCTCAGACTAAGACCCCACAGGGTAGCTGCTTTTTCTAACAGTTCTTTTTGTTCCTGATTGATAGTTATCTCAAGGGTGCTTGTTTGGGGAGTTTCTGTAGGGGTTGACATATTTTTTCACTGAGAGCAAGGTTGGCTCATTTGATATTATAGCAATTTTTCAGATGGGCGATCGCGCTTGGTTTGAGAAGGGCGATCGCTCCTGCCTGGTGTTAAACTGAATCTAGCGATCGTGTTAAGCAAGAAAAAAATAGCCGTGATACCTATCCAAGAACAAATTGTTGACAAACTGAAAAATTTCTCTGAAATCGAAGTGCAAGAAATCCTCAACTTTGCTGATTTCCTGTTATGGCAGCGGAGAAAGCAGGAAGTAGCTTCTCCGCCAGATGAAACTGGCAACAGCAAACCAGCAAATATGGATGAAGAGTGCGAAGTTCATTATGTTGGTGGAGTTTTAGTCGTCAAAGCATCATCAAGAAAAAATCAAGAACTGATTAGTTGAGATACAATTTTTTACGATATGCCCGAAGATGCAAAATATCTAATTCAAAAGACATGACTCAAAATAATTTACTGTCTCGCATCTCAATCGACTCGAATATCTGCTTTGGCAAACCGTGTATTCGCGGTCATCGCATCTGGGTTTCTCTGATTCTTGACTTTCTCGCTAGCGGCATGACTTTGGAAGAATTGCTTGAGGAATATCCGGGAATTGAACGAGAAGACGTTTTGGCTTGTATTGCTTATGGGGCTGAGTTGGCAAGAGATTATTATGTCGAAATTCCTCTGGTGAAAAAAAGGTAGTTTTAAAGTGAAGTTAAAACTTGATGAAAATTTGGGCAGCATCCGCGTTGTTTCGATGTTACGTTTGGCTGGTCATGATGTTGCGACTGTACGGGAACAAAATTTGAGTTCCACACCGGATGAATTATTAATTGATATATGTCGGAGGGAAGATAGATGTTTGGTGACTTTGGATAGGGGGTTTGGCAATCGCCTACGCTACAATCCTTCTGATTATTCTGGGATTGTGGTACTGCGTCTGCCTTCTCAATCCAAACCGCAAGATTTGCAAGCAGCAGTAGAAATATTAATTCGCGGATTGGATGCGGCAGAAGTTACGGGTAAATTGTGGATTATCCGAGGGGAACAGCTTTTGGAGTATCAAGCAATATCGTCAGATGAATCTGACTAAAAATTTACCAGATACCGTAGGGTGCGTCGCGATCGACAATTTCCGAAATAGCGATCGACATAGCCTTTTTTACCCTCCATCAACAACCCCACTCGTAGATAACATCGCTAAAATCCAATTTTTTTAATGCTGATTCTTTGACAAAAAAGTTACCTACGCCACCATTGCCCCACATAATATCTATTACCTCATTAGCATCGCCATCCATTTGAAATAAAAGGCTATACGGATCGCTTTCGCTATCGAGTATAGGATCGTTTGATTGAAAAGAACCATGATAGCCACCAATTTTATGACCGCGAGGAACACATAGATTTAGATAATTGTCCCTAACTTCATCGTCTTCTCTAAATAATTTAAAAAAATCTTCTCCTAAAAACTTTGTAAATCCATCATCGTAATGGGTAATTGGCGCATACTTTTTAGTAAATTGCAAACTGCAACTTCCCCAAATAGGCACGTATTCAAATTTGGGCAAAAAATCATAATTGGTGATGATATTCTCAAGGTTGAAATCTGGTTGAGGAAAATAGAAAATTTGAAAAATATCTTCATTATAGCCGAAAGATAAGCCATATAGTTGATCGTCTGGAAGATAAAACTGCAAGATTCCTATATCGGGAAAACCTTCAAGAGGCGGTACTTCAGAAAAGTTGATTTGGGCAAGCAATAATAAGCAATCGCCATTAGGAGTTTTAGGATACTCGAACCCTTTAGGTAAGTATGGCAACCCACCAAATTTACTTTGCCACCAGTTCGCAGGTTCGTTGTTTTCAATTGTAATTTCAATATAGGGTTTGATAGTTGATTCGATTCGATCGCGATACTTTTCTAGTTTGGGAGATAGCGGCACATCAAGTTTGTAGCTCATAAACCGATCGCAACTTATTTTAAATCCAAAACAAAACTTTGCAAGGCGGGCATTTGCCCGCCCAACAAATCATTAAGCGCCGACAGATTCCTTCGCTGCGTAAAGCACCTCAACGGTAATCTTGTCAATCCCCCGATCGCGCGCGAACTTCTCAGTATTCCGCTTCACCTTACCCCGCACAAAACCAGGGATTTTGTTCAACTCAGCCTGTCCATCCTTCGTCCAACCCATATCAGAATCAGCCGAAATTCCCTTCGTAATTACTTCCTTGGTATCGTGGCCGCCGAAGATTTCCAGCAAGTGGTCTTCCATTCCCAAAGTAAAGGAATTGTACACCAAATCTACGCACTGATTCGTGCCTTCATAACCCAAAAATGGCTTGTAGCCGATCGGGAAATTTTGGACGTGAATCGGTGCAGCAATTACGCCGCAGGGAATATCCAACCGCTTACCTACGTGGCGTTCCATTTGGGTGCCGAAAATTGCCGAAGGTTCCGCTTTGGCGATCGCATCCCCGATCGCCCCGTGATCGTCCGTCACCAGCACTTCATCGCAATACTCGCTTACCTGTTCCCGGAACCAATCAGCATCGTGTTTGCAGTAGGTTCCTGCCCACACAACGTGGATTCCCATCTCGCGAGCCAAAATCTTCGTCATCGCGGCAGCGTGGGTATTATCGCCAAATACGACCGCTTTTTTACCGGTTAAGTTTTGGCAGTCGATCGATCGCGAAAACCAAGCAGCCTGCGACACAAACCGCGTTTGTTGGTCAATAAAATTTTCGTAATCAACATCCGCACCTTGAGCGTTCAAAACTTGCTGAATCTTGCGGATACAGCGCGCAGTTTCTACCACACCCATCGGCGTAATATCGATCATCGGCGTACCGAATTCTTTTTGCAAATACTCCCCGGCCATCATCCCCAATTCCCGATAAGGAACCAAGTTAAACCAAGCGCGGGGCAGTCTTTTTAAGTTATGAACCGAAGCACCTTCGGGAATAACTTCGTTGACTTCAATGCCCAAATCTGCCATCAAACGCTTTAACTCGGTGCAGTCGTGCTGGTTGTGGAAACCCAGGGTAGACATACCGATAATGTTGACAGATGGTTTTTCGCTTTTGGCTTCTACTAAATCGCCTTTTTTGCGGGCTTTGTTAATGTAAAATTGGACGATTTGATCCAAAGTGCGATCGGCTGCTTGCAGTTCGTTTACCCGATAATGGTTAACATCCGCCAGCAATACATCGCCTTTGGCATCCAATTGAGCTCGTTCCACGAAGTTTTCCAAGTCTTCTTGCAGAATGCTGGAGGTGCAAGTCGGGGTGAGCACGATTAAATCTGGGTGTTCTTCTCTGTCCTTGCGGGTGATGTTGTCCACCACCCGTTCCTGGGAACCCCGCGCCAGTACGTGTCTGTCAACGACGCTGGTAGTCACCGGGGTGAAATCCCGTTCCCTCTCCAGCATGGAACGCATGACGTTGAAATAGTCGTCTCCTATGGGTGCGTGCATGATTGCATGGACGTTTTTGAAGGAAGTGGCAACGCGCAGAGTGCCGATGTGGGCTGGGCCTGCGTACATCCAATAAGCCAATTTCATAGGTATTTTTCCTGATGCTGGTTGAGAATTGCCCGATCGGGCGATTACTGCTAAATTTTAAGGTTGTTTCTGATTTTCTCACCGGATGAATCCTTGAGAAATACTAAGTTTCTGAGGATTTACACATTTGGGAAATGCTCAAACGCTTTGCCTGCTTGGCATTTGACTCGCAATTCAAACAACTTTACCTGGGTTTTATGGCAATAATTCTTAATCTTTCCTAAAATTTTCTTAAGAGTTAGGCAAATTTGATTAATGTAGGGTTCGCTGCCGCGCACCAGACAAGGTGCAATAATTCTGCATTTTTTGTCAAATTTACTCTGCTCAAACGGTCAATCGATTTTAGATTTTAGATTTTAGATTTTAGATTTTAGAATTGAAGCATTGACTTGCGCGAGATAAATACGTTCGGCAAGTTTCATCGGATACAGGTTTTTTATTTCTGGGTCCTCAGTCTGCTTTCGGAATGAATCCGGGGACTTGTATTCTGGATGCTTGATTGTCAGTTAGTATTGTTAATCGATGGTCAAAATAGATAGAACTGAAGGAAATTTCAGATTCCGAAGCAACACTTACTTCCCTCAGCGCCTCGGTAGCGAATTATAGTTAAGATTTGCACCGGCCGGTTTTTTTGAAGCACCGCAAATTCCTACCCGATCGCCGGAAAAAATAAATCTTTCAGCACTTGCGTATTTTCACGAGATGTGGTGAAGCTCCACGAAAGTCAAGCGATTGCTTGGAATCTGAGATGATTTAGTTGTCAATATGGCGATCGAGCATTAAAGTAAATCGTTGCACAAATCCTGTATTTGTGATTTTGTTTACCTAACTGCTGAGGTGACGAAAGCCCCAGCTTGCATTTGTCAGCAGTAGCTCATTCCTGTCAAGGCCTGCTTTCCCACACATCCCAAAAGATAGCTCTTGAGCGATAATGAAGAATAACATAGGATTTACGAAAAGAAACCCGATTTACACGAAAAAATCTTGGGTTTGTCAACGACTAGCAACGAAGAAACCCGGTTTCTAGCCCGCCGCGCGTCAGTCCTGTAACATTGACCAAGCACACCTAATTTGAGAGAACCCAACTATGATGGCAATTCCCGGCGTTGCAGTTCTCGCTCTCATTTATGAAAGCAGCACTTCCCTGGTTTACCGCGGCCACAACGAGCAGAACAACCAACCTGTTATTATCAAACTTATCAAAGAAGACTATCCGACTCCCGAAGAACTGAATAGATACAAGCGCGAATATGAGATCACTGCCAACTTAAGCCTGTTGGACGGAGTTGTGAAAGTGTATAAGTTGCAACAGGTTAGAAATAGTCTGGCAATGATCTTAGAAGATTTTGGCGGGGAATCTTTAAAAATATTTATGGGTTCCCAAAAATTTACCCTTTTAGGATTTCTGACTACGGCCATCAAAGTTGCTGAAACTTTGGGAGAAATTCACGGAAAAAATGTAATTCATAAAGATATAAATCCCTCTAATATAGTTTTTAATCCTGCTACAGGACAAGTGAAACTCATAGATTTCAGCATCTCAACAGCATCCAACCTGGAAAATATTCCCAATAAAAACCCTAATTTTTTAGAAGGCACTTTAGCCTATATGTCGCCCGAACAAACCGGCAGAATGAACCGGGTAGTCGATTACCGCACCGACTTTTATTCCCTCGGCGTTACCTTCTATGAAATCCTGGCAGGACAACTCCCTTTTCCCACTACAGATCCCATGGAGTTAGTTCACTGTCACATAGCCAAACAGCCAGTACCTCTCGCTGAAATAGCCGCAGAAATTCCTAAAACTGTTTCAGATATTGTGATGAAATTGTTAGCAAAAACCGCTGAGGAGCGCTATCAAAGTGCTTGGGGACTAAAAGCTGATTTGGAATCATGCCTGTTTCAGTGGCAAACATCTGGGTTTGTTTCCGATTTTCCTCTCGGCAGGCAAGATATTTCAGACAAATTTCAAATACCTCAAAAACTTTACGGCAGACAGCGAGAAGTTGAAACTCTTTTAGCGGCCTTTGAACGGGTAGCAGCAACAAATAATCGAGGCTACCGCACCGACGATTCTCAAATTTCTGTCATCAAAAAAGAGAGCAAATCGAAAAAAGAAATTCCCTTGTCTGTTTTGGCGAGAGGACAGCATAAATCCCGGAGCGAGATGATGCTGATTGCCGGTTATTCCGGCATTGGCAAATCTGCAATGGTGAAGATTTTAGACAAACCGATTACCCGCCGACGTGGATATTTTATTTGGGGAAAGTTTGACCAGTACAAGCGGACTATTCCTTACTCTGCCGTTGTCAGCGCTTTTTCGGAGTTGGTGCGACAACTGTTAACTGAAAGCGAAGCTCAATTAGCAGTTTGGCGCGAAAAACTCCGCACTTCTTTCGGGCAAAACGGGCAAATTATTATTGATGTTATTCCCGAAGTTGAACTAATTGTCGGAGCTCAGTCTCCTGTATCTGAATTGGGGCCGACGGAATCTCTGAACCGCTTTAATTTAGTATTTCAAAATTTCATTCGCGTATTTTGCCAGCCAGAACATCCGCTGGTCATTTTTCTCGACGATTTGCAGTGGGCTGATTCGGCTACTCTCAAATTGATCGAATTGATGATGACAGATGAAGCTACGCAATATCTGTTTTTAATTGGTGCTTATCGCGATAATGAAGTTAGTCCTACTCATCCTTTAATGATGACTTTGGAGACGCTGCGAAATCAGGAAGCTATCATTAATCAGATTGCTTTGTCGCCGCTGGGGGTGGAAAACATAACTCATTTGATTGCGGAGACTTTGCACAGCGATCGAGAATCTGTCAAACCCTTAGCTGAATTGGTAATCAGCAAAACCGACGGCAATCCTTTTTTTGTCAATCAATTTCTGCAAACATTGTATCAGGAAAACCTGCTAGTTTTTCACCCGCCACAGTCGGGGAGCAAGGGCGGCTGGCATTGGGATATGACTCAAATTGAGCAGTGCGCTATCACTGACAATGTAGTAGATTTGATGGTACAAAAACTGAGAAAACTGCCAAGTTCAACGCAGCAAGTTTTGCGTTTAGTGGCTTGTTTGGGCAACGAATTTGATTTGAATACTCTTTCTTTAATTCATGAGAAAGAAGCATCGGAAACTTTTTCTCACCTGTTGCCAGCGATTAAGTCTGGACTGATTCTGCCAACTTCGGAATTGGAAAGCAAGTCATTAGATTACGTGCTGTTTCCGCTATTAATTCTGAATTATAAATTTTTGCACGATCGCGTACAGCAAGCAGCTTATGCTCTGATCGACGACTCGCAAAAAAAGGCAGTTCACCTGAAAATAGGCAGGCAAATCCTAGAAAACACTCCGGCTGAATATCGCGCTGACAGAATCTTTGAATTAGTCGATCACTTGAATGTAGCTCGATCGCTAATTAAAGACGATCGAGAATTAATTGAGCTGGCAACGCTAAATTTAGACGCCGCCCGCAGAGCCAAAGACGCCACTGCTTATGTTGCTGCCTTGCAGTATTTAACCGCAGGCATGGACGGTTTGAGCGCCGATATTTGGGATGCCCACTACGATTTAGCCTTTGCCTTGCACATGGAGCGAGCAAATGTTGAGTATTTAAACGGTTATTTCGAGAATTCTGAAGAATTTATTAATATAACTCTGGAAAAAGCGCGATCGGCCTTAGAAAAGGTAGAAATTTACAACCTGCTGATCGTGCAGTACACCCTGCGGGCGAAGTACGAAGAAGCCGTTAAAGCCGGAATCACAGCTTTGGACTTGCTAGGCATTGACTTACCGCTAGACGGGCTACAAAAAGTCATATCCGAAGAATTTGCAGCAGCCACAAATATTTTAGCAGGTAGAGAAATAGCTTCCCTAATTGACGCCCCCGAAATGACTGTACCCGACAAAAAAGTTGCAGTCAAATTAATTACCAACTTGCTGACATCGGCGTACCTCAAAAATCCCGACTTGTGGAAAGTCAGCGTTTTAAAAGGAGTCAATCTTTCTCTACAATACGGTTTAGTACCCGAAGCCTCTCTTTGCTATGCTGGCTACGGTATGTTCTTAAACGCAGTTTCGGGAGATTACAAAGCTGCGTATCAATTCGGCTTGCTCTCGCTAAATCTCAGCGAAAAATCTGGCAATATCGGCTTAAAATGCAGAGCCTGTTCATCCTTAGTCAGTATTTTTTATTACTGGTTCAATCACATCAAAGATTCCCATGCAATCAGCAATGAAGGATATCAAGCAGCTTTAGAATCAGGAGATTTAGAGTATGCGGGTTATATCCTGTCCAACCGCATAGCTAACTCATTTTTTCAAGGTAAAGAAATCTCGCAAATTCTAGCCGACACGAGCAGGTATTTGCAGTTCAGCCAAAAGACCAAAAATCAGCTCGTAACCGATATCTTATTAGGGGTAGAGTTAATCCTGCGTAACTTGAGCAAACTAACTCCTGAAAAGTTTGTATTTGAAAGCGAAGATATCAGCGAAGCTGAATACGTACACAACTGTCAAACTCATCAAAATTTGTACTCGCTCTGCCTTTATCAGATTCGCAAATGCCAGGTAATGTACTGGTACGGCAACTTCAACGAAGCGCTACAACTAGCTTTTGAAGTAGAAAAACAGCTATCTTTTATTACCGGAGCCATACCCGCTACTGAATGGAATTTTTTCTTTTCTCTAACTTTAGCCGCCGTTTTCCCAAATGTTTCAGAAGAGAAGCAAAAGGAATACTTGGAAAAGTTAGAGGAAAACCAAAAACAGATGAAAATTTGGGCAGACAACTGTGCCGAAAATTTTCTGCATAAGTACCTTTTAGTACAAGCAGAAATAGCCAGAATTTCCAAGAAAGATTCAGAAGCTGTAGAACTGTACGATTTCTCTATCAATTTAGCCCAAGACAATGAATTTGTCCAAAATGAAGCGCTAGCTAATGAACTCGCAGCTAAGTTTTGGTTGAGTAAAGGCAAGTATCAATATGCCAAAATTCACTTGCGCGAAGCTCACTCGTGCTACTTGCGCTGGGGTGCAGTTCGCAAAGTAGAAGATTTAGAACAGAAGTATCCGCAGTTGCGGGAAATGACGCCGATCAACGGAAGTTTTAACAACAATCAAACTACCACGACTATTCATACTTCTACGGGCAGCGATGCGAGAGTCCTGGATTTGGCAACGGTAATGAAAGCATCTCTGGCGATTTCTAGCGAAATTGTCCTCGATAAGTTGCTGGCTTCTTTGATGAGAATCTCCTTAGAAAATGCGGGGGCTCAATTAGGTTTTCTAATTTTAGTTAGAGATGGTCAACTGTTGATTTCAGCTAAAGCGTCAGTATTTGCTGAAGATGTAGCTGTGCTGCAATTTACGCCTGTTGCAGACTATCACGATTTACCTGTGACGGTGATTAATTATGTGGAAAGGACTCGCTCGGATTTGGTATTGAGCAATGCGGCGGCTGAGGGACTATTCACAGCCGATCCTTACATCGCTAAACACAAACTGCAATCTATTTTGTGTACTCCCATCATCAATCAAGGGAAATTGATCGGCATTCTTTATTTAGAAAACAATTTGACTGTCGGAGCATTTACTCCCCACAGATTGGAAGTTTTAAGGTTGCTTTCTTCCCAAGTTGCTATTTCTTTGGAAAATGCTCTACTTTACAATTCGGTGGAACAGAAAGTGCAAGAACGGACGCAGGAGTTAAATGAAAAGAACGAGCGTTTAGAACAAACTTTGCGCGAACTTAAACTAACTCAAGCTCAATTAATCCAAACGGAAAAGATGTCTAGTTTGGGGCAAATGGTGGCTGGTGTAGCTCACGAAATTAATAATCCTGTAAGTTTCATCTACGGTAATCTTAATCCGGCTAGCGAATACGTTAAAGACTTGCTAAAATTGATTGAGCTTTACCAGCAGCACTATCCAGAACCTGCTGATGAAATTTTAGAAGAAATAGAAACTATTGAGCTGGAATTTTTGAGCGAGGATTTGCAAAAGCTGCTGGATTCCATGAAAGTAGGAGCGGAAAGAATCCGGGATATTGTGCTAAGCTTGCGGAATTTCTCGCGCCTCGACGAAGCGCAAATGAAGTCGGTAGATATCCATCAAGGCATCGACAGTACGGTGATGTTGCTGCAACCGCGCCTGAGAAAAGAGGGCGGGCGTTTGGGAATTGAGGTGATTAAAAATTACAGCACGCTACCCCTAATTACTTGTTATGCGTCTCAGTTGAATCAGGTATTTATGAATATTTTGACAAATGCGATCGATGCTCTCCTCGTAGCCAGAGATAGCCCGGAAAACTCTCATCAACAGCCTACGATTACAATTTCTACAGAGGTGACAGACAGGAATTCTGCCATAATTAGAATTGCCGACAGCGGGCCGGGGATGAGCACTGAGGTGCTGCACAAGATATTCGATCCATTTTTTACAACTAAGCCCGTGGGTTCGGGAACTGGTTTGGGATTGTCTATTTCTCACTCGATTGTTGTCAGTTCTCACGGTGGAAAATTGACTTGTGTTTCTGCACCCGGAGAGGGAAGCGAGTTTATTATTGAAATTCCGATCGCCCCCAAGCAAGTTTTGTAATCGGCGCTACTATTAACCCACAGCAAGGCTGAAAGAGTAATGATGTTTCAGGGAAAATGGAATCATAAACGTCTCTACCTCTCTTTATTTGCGTAAATCCGCTTGCGCCGTTCGTGATTGTTGACGATTCTGCGAAGCTGAGTGGGCATCGCTGTTGCAGGAATTTATAAAATAAGTTAGGAGCGCGAATTAAATAACTTACAATTTTAATTGTTATTGTGGGATGGGCGTCCCGCCCGTCATGAGTGGACGGGCGGGACGCCCATCCCACTTTCAAGAGTGGAAGTTATTTAATTCTCATTCCTTAGTGAGAAAGTTTCCAACATTCTCGCGCAATTTCCCAATCCTCCTGCGTGTGAATTACCAAAATTTTTACGGCTGAATCCACTGCTGCAATATCTCGATCGATCGATGAATGTTGATTTTTATCCCCATCCAATTTTAACCCGATAAATCCAAAAGCTTCGCAAGCGGCAGCCCGTACAAGAGCAGAATTTTCCCCAACTCCCGCCGTAAAAATTAAAGCATCTAACCCTCCTAAACTCGCCAGCATGGCACCAATTCCGGCACGCAAACGGTGGATGTAAATATCCAAAGCAAGTTGAGCTCTCTGATTACCTTGGGCGATCGCATCTCCAATCTGCCGCAGATCGCTAGACACGCCTGAAATCCCTTTTAAACCAGAATTTCGATTGAGAATACCATCAAGTTTCTCAGCAGTAAAATCGGATTGCTTTAACAGATGAATGAGAATGCCTGGATCGATCGAACCCGATCGACTTCCCATCATCAAACCTTCCAAAGGCGTAAATCCCATCGTCGTGTCAACACTCCAGCCACCGCGAATGGCCGCCAGAGAACATCCGTTGCCCAAATGACAGCTAATCAACCGCAAATCTGCCAAATCTTGACCCAGAATGTCCGCGGCCCGACGCGCGCAATATTGATGGCTAATCCCGTGAAAACCGTAACGGCGAATCCCATTTTCCAGCCATTCGTAGGGGCCGGGATAAACAAAGGCTGCGGGCGGCAATTGTGCGTGAAAAGCTGTATCAAATACTGCTACTTGCGGCACATTTGGGAGGATTTTTTCAATCGCTTCGATACCTTCGAGGTTAACCGGATTGTGGACAGGGGCGAAAACAGATAAACGGGCGATCGCCTGTTTAACATCCGGCGAAATTAACGTACTTTGCTGATAATCTTGTCCGCCATGTACGACGCGGTGGCCGACAATATCAATCTCGTTTAAATCATTAATTGTTTGAGTTTTTCCCTTCCAAAGACTCTCCAGCATTCGAGAAATAGCATCTTGGCGAGACTCGGATGCAAATTCCTCCTCAAGCCTATCGCCTTTTGCTGTTTTGACTTTCAACTCTGCTATACCCTGCTGGTGAGTCCAGTCTATTTGAGCCTCCCAGAGGGGTTGCAAAGGTTGATCGGGGAGGACATCGTTTAACTCGTAAAGACAGCTCTTTTGACTGCTAGAACCCGCATTTAACACCAGTATTTTCATGCTTGATTATGTCCTGTTGATTCGTTCTTTCGATCGCTAGGCGATTGCAATCGCATCTTGTCAAACTTTCATCCGCCTGCACAGACGAAGAAATCTTGATATCCTGGGAAAAATATTAAGAAAAATGTCGAAAAATTAACTCTTAATGCAATGTGTAGCGAACAGTTGCATTTTTTTGATATATCTTCTAGGCAGATTTTCATTGACTAAAGTTTAAGGAGTCGATCGATGTTTACACCAATTTTACTTGCCGTTGCCCCCAGAACCCTAGAGTGGAGCCCCACGATCGGTTTGATTATGATTCTTTGCAATATTTTAGCTATTGCGATCGGCAAA
Source organism: Microcoleus sp. AT8-A3 (assembly GCF_036705675.1). Classification (NCBI taxonomy): domain Bacteria; kingdom Bacillati; phylum Cyanobacteriota; class Cyanophyceae; order Oscillatoriales; family Microcoleaceae; genus Microcoleus; species Microcoleus sp. AT8-A3. The sequence continues at coordinate 59,076 of NZ_JAUBVD010000027.1, read as the reverse complement.
TCAACCATCCAAAAGCCTCACACAGGCCCAGCAATGCCCTCATCCAGTATGTTCGGCGGTTTGAGTTTGGGTGCAGTTGTGGGAACTATGGCCTTTGGTCATATTTTGGGAGCAGGTACTATTTTAGGATTGTCTTACATAGGCGCGATTTAGTTTCAGACGCTCCGGGTGCACTTCCGCACCTTACCCGCAATTTCAAGTACCGGGTAAATTGCGGAGGTTTTCATCCATGTACGATCGATCGCCCAAAACCTCCAGCAGCGGGCCGCGAACATCAAACTTGACAATACTGACAGAAGCTGCTAAAGCGGCAATGCGATCGCGATAACGTCCCAAATCAATCCCCAACAGACTGCACAGAATAATTCTAATAGTTGCTTTGTGCGAGACAACCAACACATTTCCATTCTTATATTTTTCCTCAATTTCAGCAATAACTAAGGAAGCTCTACTGGCAATTTGCACCGAAGTCTCGCCGCCGTTTGGTGCATTCCAAGCAGGTTCAGTCAGCCAATTAATATAATCTTCTTCGTATTCTTTTTTGACCTCTTCTACTGTTTTGCCTTCCCACTCACCGTACTTAATTTCCCTCAGTCCGTCGCGAAGCTGCATTTCAATTCCCACAGCATCGCACAAAGGTTTTGCAGTAGCAATTGTGCGTTTCATGGGACTGACATAAACAGCATTCCAAGGCAATTTTGCGTAAGTGGCGGCAAACTGTTCTGCCATTTGAGAACCTTCGGGCGTTAATTCTGGGTCGATAGCCCCACAGAAACCGCCTGTTTTGCTGTAGGTGGTTTCACCGTGTCGCAGAAAGTAGATTTTTAAGCTCATGAGTTAATTGTGTGTGAATTTTACTATGTTAGCAAAAGAGTGTAAAAAACTCTTTCAAATCATCGAAAGCAGGATTATCCCAATCCCAAATATCTTTTTTGTGTTTCATAACATAATCAAACCCAGACATAGTGCATTTCCTTCCAGCTTGTTGCTGTTCCTGATTTGAGCAAGTATCATACCTGAGATAGATGCTCACCCAGAATTTGTCAAAATCTTTCTGGTTAATTTGCTGTCCCTGGCTTTCTATGCAAGTTTTCCAGCTATTCAAACAATCAGCATGAGGTGATTCTCTAGCCTTTATTGCCTTTAAAAGCGTTTCCAGTTCGCCTTTACCTCCAACATTTGTAAAATAACAAGCCAATTTTGCCTTTGTTCCATTATCTCCACCAATATCTATAAATTGTTTAGTGCTTGACAAAGTTTCAGATTCAAACACCTGTTGTATACATTTATTTACCCATTGTAACCGTTCAGGCTCTGAATAGTTATCAATATCAATAATAATCCCAATCTTTTCTATATCTCTTTTTTGAAGGTCGGCTTCTAAAGCTTTTAAAGTAGTAATTAGTTTTGTTTCGCTCAAGCCTTCCAAACGTTCATAATCCTCTATATAAATAGGTTTTTCTACCTGGATATCGCAGTTAAGTTTCTCAACCATAGCCTTCATAAAAATTGCATCGTTTTTACTTTCTACTATGACAATATTACTCACCTCTCACTCCTTTTTGATGCTCTAGTGCGTAATTCAAGGTTTCCAAATCGCGCCGGATGCCGATTATTTGAGCGGTTTTCGGTTTCTTGGCTAGTTCAAAATATGCGCTGCTGCATTCCTGATTGGGTTCTAAACCAACATCAGCAAATGCTTGCAGCATCTCTAAACTGTGAGTTGTCGCAAAAATCTGGGTATCCAGTTCCACCGCCAACCTAAACAAAATTCTCCAAAAATTACGCTGGTTTGTATAGTGAATGCCATTCTCTATTTCATCAATTAGCAGTATTTTGTGTTTATTGTTTACTAATTTAAGAATAATATATGCAACTCTATTCATTGCATCTCCAAACAATGATAAAGGCAAACGCTTTTCGCCCTTTCTTCTTAAGTAAAGTGTGGGTTCGCCAATTGAAAAACTTTCTACAGATTCGATCGTAGGGTCAATAATTTGAAAAGCTTTCAAAACTTCGCTATCTTTATCATCCAAGCGCGCGTGATCGAATGACTCTATGAGTTTTCTTCCGGGAATTCTGATAAAAGGAGGAACGATCGGTATTTCGTACACAAGGAAATTTGTATTACTTATTGAGCTTCTATAAGTAACGCTTTCTACTAACTCGTTAATTTTTTTTTCACCTTTTATTGTTTTAATAATTAAATCAGAATCACGTAAATTGATTTCTATTTGAATTTCTACTCGCTCGATATTATCATTGCTATTATCATTCTTTCCCTGAATAACTATTGTTTTATCTTCTTTCTTTAAGGCATAAAATAAGTTATTCCAAGCTCTATCTGGCATAGCATCTAGGGCTGCTGATGACTCTGTTCTCAGCTCTCTTAGCATTACTATACTACTAACATCGGGAGCAAAATTGAGAAAAATTGCTTCTAGCAAGGCTGTCTTGCCAGCATTGTTTTTACCGCCGATTAAATTTACTCTTTCAAATCCAGAAATTTTGATTTGCTCAAAGCACCTAAAATTTTGGATTTCTATTTCTTTAAGCATGACCGCCTCTTTTGAATGTACAAATCCTAAATCACCATTGATTTATGCTACCATTAATTCTATCTTAGTTGTTTTACTTGAGCCGCAACAAGCAACGAACGTCATGCAGAATATAGACCTCTTTGAAGTCATTGAACGCGATCCAACCAAGGTGAGTGGTGCATGGGTATTTCGGGAAACGCGCGTACCTGTTGCCGCCTTTTTCGAGAACCTTAAAGATGGGGCCTCTATTGACCAGTTTCTCGAATGGTTTCCGGGAGTAACTCGCGCCCAAGTTGAGGTATTACTCGATCGCGCGCTAGCCTCGTTAACGCAGATGGCACAAGCATGAAGATATCGATTAACCCGCAAGTCCGCCGGGGGTTGAAAACCCCCGTCTCATAGCGAAAGTCCTCTAAAAGAGGACTGAAACGCCAATTAAATAAACCACTTAATTCCTAATTTCAAATCTCAAATCTCCAATCTCAAATCAATAATTCCCAATCTAACATCTCAAATCTAAAATCGATAGTCGGTTTCAACCGACTTTTGCTATGAGACAGGGGTTTTCAACCCCTGGCGGACTCGCGGACTAACGACAGATTTCTCATAACAACTAAAAAAAGCCCTCAATTTCTGAGGACTTTCTTTTCAGACAGAGATCGCACCTACCCAGGAGCACCCGATCGCACAGTTTGATCTCCTGTCGTTGTCGGATCTTTCGTTTCCTTCGGCGGTTCCGGCGAAACCGGGCCCGCGTGCGGCCACTTCCAGTCGCGGATTTCCGGCATATCATCGCCGTGTTCGTTGATATAGTGCCTGTGTTCGATCAGCTTGTCACGGATAGCTTGTTTGCCGTAAGCTGCAACAGAACTCAGTTTCGGAACGCGATCGAGTACATCTCCAACTAAATGGAATCGATCGAGGTCATTAATCACCACCATATCAAACGGCGTCGTAGTCGTTCCCTCTTCCTTGTAACCCCGAACGTGAATATTCGGGTGATTTGTCCGGCGATAAGTCAAGCGGTGAATCAGCCAAGGATAGCCGTGAAAAGCAAAAATCACCGGCTTATCCTTCGTGAACAAAGTATCAAAATCCTTGTCAGACAAACCGTGGGGATGTTCGCTAGCAGGTTGCAGCGTCATCAAATCCACCACATTCACCACCCGCACTTTTAAATCGGGATAATCTCGGCGGAGAATGTCAACCGCAGCCAAAGTTTCCAGCGTCGGAACATCACCCGCGCAAGCCATCACCACATCTGGTTCGCCACCTTTATCGTTGCTGGCCCACTCCCAAATGCCGATGCCGGCGGTACAGTGTTTAATCGCAGAATCCATATCCAAATACTGCAATGCCGGCTGCTTCCCTGCAATAATCACGTTGACATAGTGGCGACTGCGGAGACAGTGATCCGTTACTGACAGCAAAGTATTCGCATCGGGCGGCAAATAAATCCGCACCACTTCCGCTTTCTTGTTAATTACGTGGTCGATAAAACCCGGATCTTGGTGAGAAAAACCGTTGTGGTCTTGTCGCCAAACGTGAGAAGTTAGTAAGTAATTCAGAGATGCGATCGGTCGGCGCCAAGGAATGTGACGAGTAGTTTTCAACCACTTGGCGTGTTGGTTGAACATCGAATCGATGATGTGAATAAACGCCTCGTAGCAGGAGAAAAATCCGTGGCGTCCCGTCAGCAAATAGCCTTCCAGCCATCCCTGACATAGATGTTCGCTGAGGACTTCCATCACCCGGCCATCGGGGGAGATGTGATCGTCTTCGGGCAAAATTTCCCCCGCCCACACCCGGTTCGTCACTTCAAACACCGGATCGAGGCGATTTGAGGCCGTCTCGTCAGGCCCGACAATACGGAAATTCGCGTTTTCCTGATTCAGTGTCATCACGTCTCGCAGGAAGCGGCCGGAAACGCGGGTTGCTTCTGCCATTACAGTGCCCGGTTTTTGCACGTCAACGGCGTAGTCTTCAAATTTCGGCATTTTCAAGTCTCGCAGCAGCAGGCCGCCGTTAGCGTGGGGATTTGCCCCCATACGCCGAGATCCCTTGGGCGCGAGTTCTGCTAATTCGGGAATTAACTTGCCGTTTTCGTCGAAGAGTTCTTCCGGCTTGTAGCTTTTCATCCAATCTTCCAGGAGTTGGACGTGTCCGGGCTTAGAAGCCATTTCCGAAAGTGGGACTTGGTGCGATCGCCAATAATCCTCAGTTTTCTTACCGTCAACTTCCTTGGGCCCCGTCCAGCCTTTGGGAGTTTTCATCACAATCATCGGCCACTGGGGACGGCCCGAATAGCCCTCTGTCCGGGCTTTTTCCTGAATCGCCTTAATTTCGCCGATCGCGGTATCGAGAGTTGCAGCCATCAACTGGTGCATGGTTTCCGGGTCTGAACCTTCCACCCAATAAGGTTTGTAGCCATAACCGACCATCAAACTTTCCAATTCCTCCTGCGGAATACGGGCCAACAGAGTTGGATTGGCAATTTTGTAGCCATTCAAGTGCAAAATCGGCAACACAGCCCCGTCGCGAACCGGGTTGAGAAACTTGTTAGAATGCCAGCTAGCAGCCAAGGGGCCGCTTTCGGCTTCCCCGTCACCGACAACAGCCGCCACAATCAAATCGGGATTGTCGAAGACGGCACCGTAAGCGTGGACGAGGGCGTAGCCGAGTTCGCCGCCTTCGTGAATCGAACCGGGGGTTTCCGGGGCGACGTGGCTGGGGATACCGCCGGGAAAGGAGAACTGTTTGAATAGCCGTTTAATACCCTCTTCATCTTCGGAAATGTTCGAGTAATATTCGCTGTAAGTGCCTTCGAGATAGGTGTTGGCCACCAAGCCCGGCCCGCCGTGTCCGGGGCCTGCGATGTAGATGGCGTTGATGTCTTGGGCTTTGATGATGCGGTTGAGGTGAACGTAGATGAAGTTTAGCCCTGGAGTAGTGCCCCAATGTCCGAGGAGTCTCGGTTTGACGTGTTCGATTTTGAGGGGTTCTTTGAGTAGGGGGTTGTCGAGGAGATAGATTTGTCCGACGGATAGGTAGTTTGCCGCCCGCCAGTAGGCGTTCATTTTGTGTAGTTCTGAGTCGGAAAGCGGCTTTAATTGCGGGATCTCGGTTGTTCCTAGCATCATCAGCGATTGACTCCTGAGTTGTGGTTGTTTTGTCAAGTGCGATCGTGAAGTGCGATCGATATTAATTGGTTATCTGTGACATTTTGTATTTAAACTCCATGTCTTCCACACCAACTATTGAATTCTAGCTCGTTTATGTCTCCATAAAAGTTTAAATCAATGTTAATTTATGGCTAAACATCGCACAATATCGAGGTAATAAAGATAGAGATTTGCGGGGATCAAGGAATTCAGTAATATAAAATAGGATTTACACAAGAGCTTGCGGAGAGTGTTCACTGGGCACCTGATGCGTATGTGCTGCAGCGGGTGGGAGAAGTTGTGCAAGTCCCCAAAAAGATACTTTTCAAGGTAGAACTCGTAATGATTTATATGTGAATTAAATTTTATTTATGCAGGCGAATTGTCTGCTGACTCCTTTTCAGGTAGAGTTCTGTATGTTTGTCATATCAAAGTTCTCGTTAGTTTAGCTTGTGGACGTACTTAAATCATACTCATCTTGAATATTCTTGATTCTGAAACTAGCATTAAATTTTTTCTTAAACTGACTTTGTAGCTGTTGTATACTTGGTGTTTGTTTTGGCACACGTGTAGACACGACAAAACATAGCTTCTTAATCTTTTGCGGATTTGCCGAAAGTAAATTAATAGTTGATTCTATTTGTTTAACCGCCTGTGCAATATCGCTTCCTTTCAACTCTACATATATTTCTACTGCATCAGAAGGAATGAGTGCGTAGTCGCAACGCAAAGTCTCATTGTCACTAATAACGCAGCCATCAACCTTAATTATTAATATTTCGTCTTTATTCGGGTTGAGGAACGTTATTTTACTTTTGTTTTCCTGCAAGACAATCTTGGTGTCGGATCTATGTTCCTCACACTCTGGAATACTTTTCATATAATTCAAACTAAGTTGAGAAGTTGATCGAATTCAATAGCTAGTTCATCAGAAACAGAATCAATTACTCGCGCATCAATCAACCCAGTATCAGGACACACAATACTCTGGCATTTTCCATTGCTCAAAACATAGGCTGAGAGATCGTCAACATCTAATGATTTGTATCTAGATACAATCTTTTCTAGTTGATGTTGTATATCTTCGCTGGATTCTTCATAAAGAAGCCCAGCCTGGAGCAGATTATTAAGTGCTGTCAGGACATAAGGACTATGGGTAGTTATGAAGAATTGAAGTTGCTCTTTGCGAGAATTAAAGACTGTAGCGATCAACTCGACAATATTACGCTGTGCGCTTGGAAATAAATGCGCTTCCGGCTCCTCAATATACACTGTCTGACCCACTGGAGGGGAAGCTATAAAAGGTAGTGCAGCTAGGATAATTGTCAGAGGTAATGTTTCCTGTTGACCGGAAGATGAGTTCGCAATACTAATACGTCTTCCATCTGCCACCTCCAGAAAATCTTTGCCTTTTTCCTGTATATGCTTACCACATAAAGACTGCTCTATTAGCCTGTTTATTTCCTCTAGTATATCTTTTGTATATTTATGTTCCAGGTAAATATTATATTTTATACGCAATTTTTTTATCGTTTCGTATGTTGAGCCAAAGGATCTTAGAAATGGATCTAAGGTATTATTGCTTGAAAGAAAAGAAAAAATATTGCTCTGAAGATTAGCGAAAAATGAGCGACCAGCAGGAATAAAAAGCTGATTGAAGGCGGCCTCTCGACCAATGGATCTGCCTAAACTTTCTACTAAGTGATCTTTTAAAATTTTATGGCCAAACAATGAACTATTAATAATATTATTACTCAAAGTTATTTCAGAGCTTTCCTCTCTTGCTTTTTTGAGTAAATTGCGTAGGTCTGCCAATTGTTTCTTGAAAAAATCTGAATAGCTGAGGGAAATTCTACCTTTGGTATCCTGTTTTCTACTAACTTCTATAAAAAAATTGGAAATTTCATACCTGATGAAAAAATCTTGTTTTCCCCAACTATCAGGAGGAAAATATTCCTCAAACGTCTTGGAATAGTTTGAATCTAGATTGCGTTTTGTCTGCTCATTATTTACAACCGATAAAATTTCCCATACGAAGTTCTTAAAATAAAAAAGGAGTTTAGCGCAAACACTTTTACCGCTGGCTTGAGGGCCAATAAGTATATTTATTCGCTTGATTTCAATCTCTAAATCCTTGATGCCAGCAAAGTTTCTAACTATTAATTTTTCAGCCATAATTGAAATCAAGTATGGTAAGGGCTTGTGTCATCTTAACATACCAATTTAATTTTTATGGTTAAAGTTGTCACTTTTGTGTTAATAAACCGAATTAGTCACCCTAGGAAAAACCTCAAACAACTCTCATTAATATCAAGATGGATTTCTACCATTTGTACCAATATACTTTTGGATTACCGCAGTTTTTTCGTGAAAGTCGATCGCCCATATCGCCTTTCTGGTCGCTGAGGAGATGTTAGACCAACGTCCAGTTATTGATAGGGGAAGGAATTACCGAAACCCTAAAATAATACCATTTTTACAAAGTTTGGCTAAAAAATAAGTGTTGGGTTTGTTTACATCGGCTCTCGATCGCACAAGTGCGGATCTGTGAGATTGTCGATATGCTGCGTTAGGGGTTGTTCATGGCGGCGCACCCTACGACTACTTAGCCGATCGCCACAAAGTAGACTAAAGCAATCTCAATCCGAAAATCACTGCATCGGTTTGATTGCTGGCTAGATGCCATCGCCAATATTTTCCGCTGAAAAAATCTAGGAAGCGACTAAAACAGGGCACTCTGAAATCCGGCAAACATTGGACACAGTTGGCTGGTGGGAAACCACTCGCAGTTCGTGAGGATAGCGGGGACGGGGGTCATTTTCTAACCAGATGGGCGGTACCATCATCACTTCATAGTAAGCGATCGTATCGAAAACACCTGGCTGGGACTTCAACTCCACTGTTAAGCCCGCTCGGTACTCAAATGCTTCTTCCCAGTCTAGATTTTCATTGATACCCATAGCGATCGCGCCTCTTAATCTTGTTTCTTTTGTCCATTGTAGAGCCCTACACAAAAGATTGGGTACTTTCTGTTGCTTGTGATACAATTTGTAACCTTATATATACGTTCCCTGACAATTGAACAGAGAAGAGCAATTGTCAATAAGTAAATAGGATGATTTGGCCGACGGGTGACAAGTAAGCTGAAAAGTGAGCCCTGACAAGAGTTTGAGTTGATATGTCTCAAAAAAAATAAGGGCCATCGAACCGCGCAGACGTTTATGACACAAAGGAAGAGAACAGAAGAGAATTTTAAGGACGGAAGTACAAACCTATTTTTGCCAGCTTGTCTAGTATTTTATAAATAAAGAAACTCGGTTTTTTTAATAAGCCGGGTTTCTGGATGTGTGAAAACTCAACTAATTTCACTTGGTTTTCTTCTTTGTTGCTGTCGCCGTATTTTTAGCAAGCGAGCTCCTTCTTCATTTCTTTTGGGCAGATGTCTAATACTCCAAGTAAAATATGGCATAATATAAATATTAGTTTCATAGCTTTGCACCTATGACCGCCCAAATCACCCTAAATCTGCCAGATGAAGTCTATCACCAAGCAGAATTGCTAGCGCTGCAACGCCACCGCACCGTGAGTGAGATTCTAGTAGAAACTCTGGAAAATTTTCTCTTACCAACCGCTAAACCAGTATCAGCACTGTCTGATTCAGAAGTAATCACTCTGACTCAACTCCGGCTGCAACCACTCCAAGAACAACGATTGAGTGAATTGCTAGACCGCCAACAATCCGGTACGATCGCATCTGTAGAACTGGCTGAATTGCAGGCATTAATCCACATATATGAAACTCGACTATTGCGACAAGCTCAAGCCTTAAATGAAGCTGTGCGGCGCGGCTTGCTCGAACCATTGAAAGGATAATCAAAATGGCAATTTCTGAACAAGTTAGAGCCCGAGTTCGCGCACAAGCTCAAAATCGGTGCGGTTATTGTCGCAGTTTACAAATGTATGTCCTGGGAATATTGGAAATTGACCATATTATTCCTAAAGCGATTGGCGGTACTGACGAGGAAGAAAATCTCTGGCTGGCTTGTAGTCTATGCAATAATTACAAAGGAACCCAAACTGACGCATTAGATCCGGTCACGCAAAAGCACGTTAAGTTGTTTAATCCGCGCACTCAACAATGGTCACAAAATTTTGCTTGGAGTGAAGACGCTACAGAAATTATTGGACTTACAGATTGCGGCCGCGCAACAGTCACAGCACTACAACTAAACAATAATATTGCTGTTACTGTCAGGCGTCAGTGGGTTAGTGCTGGATGGCATCCGCCCACAGACATTTCTCCTTAAAAGGTTTGAGAGTCACAAATGGTCGATCGCACATATCGCCTTTTTGGCGGCCCAGGAGATTTTAGACCAAGGCGAGGTCAGGGATATGGGGTTTGGGCGATCGGCGTTGGGCGATGGAATAGCGATTTGTGGCGTTGCTGAATAATTTGCAGCACTCTTCAATCAATACTCCGGACAGTTTTTGAGACAGAGGCTGAAACCCTCATTCTACCGTTAGCATTTGACCTCACTGAGAAGGCTGAAACCCGCATTCTGCCGTTAGTGATTGAAAACTGTCCGGACTATTGTTCAATAGTAGTGCGTTAATTTCCTCAATCGTAAGTGGTGGCGAACGTCGATGAATCATGGCATGGCAATTGGGGCATACAGGACGCAAATCTTCTACCGGATTAACCTCGTATTCTTCACCAATCTCAGAAAGCGGCCGAAGATGATGGATGTGAATAAAGCCCTCTCCTAATTCCCCAAACACTTTCCCAAAATTGAAACAGCAGACATAGCAAGTTGCCCCGTAGTGTTCAATACATTTTTGTCGCACAACTGGGTTGCGTTCATAGGCGTTGACTGATACTTTACAGACTGTTCCTTCTCGGAAAGTCGTAGATGGAGAAATTTCATCAGGGAATATTTCTGTCTCAAATGTCCAAATGATTTTGACAGGTGTGATATCTTCTACTTCTTCTGCGTTTCCAATTCCAGCAAAGATGAAGGGTTCTTTGTTATCTTCACGCCATAAAATATAGGTATCGCTATCTACACTTAACATGGACTGGATGGATGGATGGTGTAATTGTGAAGTAGTTCTGCCATACCACTCCAGTCGATTTCCTACCCATTGATTGGCATAGTCATGACCTGTTCGTCCAGATGTTCCAACGTTGCAAAAGATGAACCAAGAATTACCGTAACGAGCATATCCTGTAGCCCAGTTTCCTCCGTGAGTGTCTTCAGGAATTCCAATAATTCGATAAACATCACGTCTTGTATATCTATGCCCAATTTGAAATGAATATGACATCAATCCCTCACCTGAAACACATCACCAATTCGCTCGCAATACTGCTTCGACAGACAATGTATGCAACCTAACTAAATATTGACCAGCATTTCCGGTACAAACACATATTTCCTAGTACATTAGCACATATTTTATTTCCGGTAAAGTCTGATGCCCCCTAGAAGTTGAATAGACTTCAGTACCAGGAAAACTTTATCTTCATCAGACTACTGAATAATAATGCTGTCTCGACTCATGAATCCTCTTCTTGCCTTAACTCTTCCAGTTCAGTGAGTAGCTTTTCTAGTGGTATACTGAGATAAGTAAACTGGACAACTTTGGCTGTTGTCATCTCTTCTATTTCCATTGGTGTTTCAAAAGATTTAACTTTAAATTTCAGATCCTCCCAATTTTTTCCATATGTACTTTTGAAGTAAGCGGCTACACCCTCTGTTGGGTCGGTAAACAATTCCTGTAGCTTACGAACATCGGTTTTTATACTATCTGCATCCATTATGTTGAGTCTGCTAGTTCCAGCAGTTGTGATTCCTCCTCCCATAGACCCCAAGACGGGACCATCAGAAATTTGAAGCATAGGAGTTATACCAGCTTTCCGAAGACTATCAATATCATTATCAGACCACTTACAAGGTAGATCAATAACACGGTTTAAAGTGTGTGGAGCGAGAATTTCCGCCCAATTATCTTTGACAATTCTCAGTAAGTTTTGATTTGTAAATCCTCCACCATGTGGATGGATATCGATTAAATACATCCTTGCCGTATTGGAATCTGCAATAGCAAATAATAGATCGCCTGTTCGTTTAACAAATGCGTTATGATTTGGATTAGAGTTAGTGCCTAAATGGAAGTGAAAGACTTTCCAATCGTAAAACATAAGGTCTTTGTAGTCTGGGTCATCGCTCTTTTTACTAAGATGAGGTTTTAAGTTTTGCCCAGACTCAGCTTTCTTGATGAATTGCTCCAAACCTAATCTAATCTCCGGCAGAAGAGATTTTCTTGCCAAATCTTTAGACTGCTTCACAGTCCATACAATAATTGGTGGTACTCTCCGCGCCAAGTTAAGAGATCGTCTCAAAAGGGTATCAATATCTTCTTGTGGTGCTGGAGGATGCCCTAGCCTGGAAAGTTTTTGGGTAATCACTTCCTTAAGATCAGAAATAAAATTTATATGTGCCACTCTATCCTATCTCCTATAATATTCTCGACCCAACTAAGCATTAACCTACAAATGCGGACTCAACACCTGAGATAATCCCAAAGGACCGTATCTTTTGTCTCCAGTCAACTTATAGCCAAGAAAATTATCAAAACTTTCTCGATCTCACATCGCACTCTAGACCAAATAGCCTTGGGACCATTTGATAAACAAAGAAACAAAGAAACAAAGAAACCCGATCGCACTTGGAGCCCTCCCCCCGTGCACACCGGGTTTCTCTATCAGTGAAAACTAAACTAAAATCACGTTGTCTTCTTCTTAGTCGCAGTCGCAGTCGCCGCCTTCTTAGTAGTGGTTTTCTTCGCCGCAGTCGCCGTCTTTTTAGCAGTAGTTTTCTTCGCCGCAGTTTTCTCAGTCGCAGTCTCCGACTTCGCCGCCGCAGTCTTAGTTGACTTCTTCGACTTGCTGCTAGATTTACCGCCTCCCGCTGCTTCCTTGGTTGCTAACAATTCCAGTGCTCTTTGTAAGGTAAAATTCTCCACAGATTCATCCTTGGACAAAGAAGCATTGATATCGCCGTGTTTCACGTAGGGGCCGTAGCGGCCATCGTAAACATTGATGGGTTCTCCAGACTCTGGATGCGCGCCCAATTCCTTCAAAGGTGTGGCTGATTTGCTGCGGCCGCGGGCGGCTTTCGGCTGCGATAATAACTCTAAAGCCCGATCGAGCTCGATCGTCAAAACATCATCCGGCGGTTTGATCGATCGATAATCCTTCCCAACCTTACCCTGGTCATGCACCACATAAGGCCCGTACATCCCCAAATTAGCTTGCACCTTCGCCCCCGTCTCCGGGTGAGAACCCAACAACCGAGGTAAAGTCAACAAACTCACCGCCATATCCACCGTCACGCTATCCTTATCCGTCCCCTTCGGTAAAGAAGCCCGCTTCGGTTTCTTGTTCGTTTCCGAAACATCCCCTAACTGAACGTATGGCCCATAACTGCCAATCAGCACATAAATCGGTTCCCCGGTTTCCGGGTGAAGACCCAATTTTTCCGGGCCTTCCATTTTTTGCTTTAACAGAAACTCCACCTGTTCCGGGTCTAAATCTGCCGGCGTCAAATCTTGCGGAATCGATGCTTTTACCAGGCCTTCTTCGCTTTCAGATTCCAGGTATGCGCCGAATTTGCCGATGCAGACTTTAGCAGAAATATTCTCCAATACCACAGTTCGGGCAACTTTCGCATCAATCTGACTTTCCTGTTCTTTAACTTGGGTTGCGAGTCCGGTTTCCCCTGTATAAAACTTTTGCAAATACGGCAGCCATTTCGCCTCGCCGGTGGCAATTTCATCGAGGGTTTGTTCCATTCGGGAAGTAAAACCAGTGTCTACTAAATCGGGAAAATGTGTTTCCAATAAAGTCGTGACGGCGAAAGCGGTGAATGTCGGAATTAGGGCGTTAGCTATTAATTTCGCATATCCCCGATCGACAATTGTACCGATAATACTCGCATAGGTACTCGGACGGCCCACACCTTCGCTTTCCAGCATTTTGACCAGAGAAGCTTCCGTGTAGCGGGCGGGAGGTTGAGTTTCGTGGCCAACTGCCTCTAAATCCTTACAATTAGGTTTATCCCCCACCTTCAGCGCCGGCAAAATCACCTCTTGGTCTTCCAGCGCCGCATTCGGATCGTCGGAACCTTCCACGTAGGCCCGCAAAAAGCCTGGAAAATCAATGCGTTTGCCGCTGGAACGGAAACCGGCATCTTCTACCTGAGTTAATACAGTGACGTGAGTTTGGCGAGAATCAGCCATTTGAGAAGCCACAGTCCGCTTCCAAATCAAATCATAGAGGCGGAAATCAATCCCATCCAATCCCGTTTGCTGCGGAGTCCGAAAAGTGCTGCCGGCGGGACGGATAGCTTCGTGGGCTTCCTGGGCGCCTTTGCTTTTCGTGGTGTATTTGCGCGGTTGGGGGCTGAGGTATTCGCTGCCGTAAAGTTCTTGGACGCAACTGCGCGCCGCTTCTAAAGCCTGTTCGGACAAATGCACCGAATCCGTCCGCATATAGGTGATAAAACCGCGTTCGTAGAGGCTTTGGGCAATTCGCATGGTTTCCCGCGCACCCAGCCTCAGTTTGCGGTTAGCTTCCTGCTGCAAAGTCGAGGTCGTAAACGGTGGCGAGGGTTTGCGGGTGACTGGCCGTTCTTCGAGATTGCTGACAGTCCAAGGTTTGTTTTGAATGCGTGAGAGTAAAGCCCGCGCCTGTTCTTCGTTCAGCAAAAGTACACGGCGGCCTGCGATAATTTGCCCGGTATTTTCATCAAAATCGCTGCCGTTTGCAACTTTTACATTGCCGACAGTCACGAGTTTGGCATCAAAGGAAATTTTGCCCTTTTCCAAAAGCGCTTTTAAATCCCAGTAACTACCTTGGCGGAAAGCGCGGCGTTCCCGTTCCCGGCGCACCAACAGGCGTACAGCGACTGACTGCACTCTACCGGCGGACAAACCCCAAGCGATTTTTTTCCACAGTAGCGGAGATAGTGTGTAACCGACGAGTCTGTCGAGAATTCGGCGAGTTTCTTGGGCTTGTACAACTCGATTGTCGATATCGCGGCAGTGAGTCAAAGCATCGCGGATAGCTTCGCGGGTGATTTCGTGAAACACCATCCGCTTGATCGGCACTTTGGGTTTGAGGATTTGCAGCAAATGCCAGGAAATGCTTTCGCCTTCCCGGTCTTCGTCAGTGGCTAGAATCAGTTCTGTGGCGTCTTTGAGGGCGTCTTTGAGTTCTTTAACAATTTTCTTTTTATCTTTCGGGATGACGTAGAGGGGTTCAAAGTCTGCTTCCACGTTTACGCCCAGTTGCGCCCATTTTTCTCCTTTAACGGCTTCTGGTATTTCTTCGGCGGAGGATGGTAGGTCGCGGACATGGCCCATCGATGCCTCTACACGGTAGGTGGAGGGCAGGAAGTTGCGGATGGTGCGGGCTTTGGTAGGAGATTCGACGATGACTAAGGTTGACATGGCATCTTTTAAATATGGATGGCAGCGCAGCTAGAGGGTCTAAGTTAGAGAGTTTAGGTCAGATGTCAAGGTTTCTTTCAACTTTGGGCGATTATTTTCAAACTACCTTAATTTTTAACTTACTGCCGATCGGGTGGCAGGTGACAATGTGATGGGATTTTACTGCTTTGGGGGCAGAGGCTGCGAATCGCGTCTCTACAAGATGCACGGGATGATGACCTGACTCTAGCAGAATTGTCGCTAACTGGATGTTGAGACTGCTGGATGCGGGCTGATGGTTCCTCAATTGTAGATTTTAGGTTTTAGATTTAAGATTGGGCAAGATTTGATGGTTTCCCTGCAAAAAAGACTTGAAATGGGATCGAGAATTGGTCAAATAGTCGAGCGCATTTACAGAAAGGGTCGATCGCGCTCACAAGCTAACATCAGATATTGTGGGACTAATTCTTGATACCATTTTGGGAGGGGGTTATTATAAACACTAGGCAAGATGGCGTAAATCTTCGATCGTATTCGTAGGGTTTGTCGCCATCTACCATCCTCAAACAAAGAGCGACAATCGAGCGAGCGACGCACTAAGCGACAATATTTGACGACACAAACCCAACATTTGTATCTTGTCTTGCTTTGGGAGCGCTCGACAGTAGTAACAACAGTGTCAGGCTGTGTTAGCTTAGCCATAGCCAGTATCTGAAAAACACTTTTGAGTGCTATGATTCAAGAAGAGGGTTCTCAGCCAAGTATTAAATCGATTCGAGAACAAATATTCACCCCAGAAACTTTCTCACCCCAAAGTCACAGCGACCCAATTAAACTGTTAGACATTTCACTCAATTTTCCCTACAGCTCAAATGAGTGGGATACAATCTTTGAAACATTTATTGGTTTGCTTGAACATAAAGAATGGCAGATTTGGGACAGGGCAATTAACAAGCTAATCTATGCTCTAGAAATAGAACAGTCGCAACGATCTAATTGCGACGATTACCAGCCAAGACCGATTGACAGGCGCATGAAATCTATCTGTGAGGCGATCGCAGCCCAAACTCTAAATAAGCCTAACATCTTTGAAAATTTTTGTTGTGGCTTCCAGTTCTTGGCAAAAGAACCACCTTATAACCGCTTACTTCTCGAATGGTTATACCAATTGGCTGCTTCAGAAGAGCGAGAGATTCCTACAAAAAAGGCGATATTAGCAGCACAACTTTTCTTGGGTGCTTATGATTCGACTTGGCAAGAAGTAGGAGAAAAATTGTTAGAAATGCTAGATGATGCTGACCTGCTAATTAGGGCTTGTACTGCTTATCAGATTGGTATTTTTTATGGTAAGAGTGTCAAAAAACATGAATATTGGGAATGGTATATTGATGAAAATTATGAGCGCAACCAACAAGCGATTATTGGAATACCACCACTTGACGAGATGATGCAGTTAATTTACCACAAGGAACTCGATCGCCCAGGGATAGCAGGCGCGTTCTGGGGCGCTATTCCGAAACAAGGTTTTGATGCCAAAGAATGGTTGTTGGATATTTTAGAGAATTCACCAGAACCAGAACCTTATATTTGCTACTTTCCTTGCAACTTAGCGTTTGATGCCCATGAACGGTTTAGCCGGGATGCTGATGCGGTTCGCCGCCTGATTGATATGGGGCGTGTAGGGCTTGCTCTTGCTGCTGCGACAGATGAATCCTGCAAAGTTGCAGCCCTTGAACCGCTGTTAATTGAATTGGGTAACTATGATGACCCTGAAATGATTCGAGTTGCATCCTGGCATCTTGCATACTATTACCACTGCCTGCATGTACGGGGTGCGGAACTGGGATATGTTGAGTTGGTTGGTGAATTATCAACGATTGACTTGTTCTTGCTGTTTCCTCAGAAAAATGAACTTGAATCTCCCTATGCAGCGGTCATTTATCCAAAAGGAACCGATGGGAAATTGAGCCTACCGACTGCTCGGGAATGGGTCGATAGAATTTTTCCCGAGGCAGTTAGAGGCAAGCCGGCAGAGCCTTTGTTAGCAGAGAATGTCTGCTGGTATCAGCGAGGATACAGCAGATTCCATGTATCCGAAGAAAATACGAACTCTAATCTTATCGATAATGTAATTATTGGATATCGTTCTCAAT
Source organism: Microcoleus sp. AT8-A3 (assembly GCF_036705675.1). NCBI lineage: Bacteria > Bacillati > Cyanobacteriota > Cyanophyceae > Oscillatoriales > Microcoleaceae > Microcoleus > Microcoleus sp. AT8-A3. The sequence continues at coordinate 41,730 of NZ_JAUBVD010000027.1, read as the reverse complement.
TTATGTGGAATCCCAAACAATTCTTGTAGAGATATTGTCGATCTTTTTTACGGATTTTGCATGGCGACACACCCTACAACTAAAGTAGTTGGATGCAATTTAACAGATAACTTTTATGACATTTGAATTCGACCATCTTTTCATCCTTACTGATATTGGTGCTTCGGAAGCTAATCGTTTATCATCCTTCGGTTTAGTTGAGGGTGCATCTCGCATTCATCGCGGACAAGGTACAGCCAATCGCTGTTTCTTTTTCCATAACGCAATGTTGGAATTGTTATGGATTCACGATCCAGAAGAGGCGAAGTCTGAGCCAATTCATCAGACTCGTCTTTGGGAGCGATCGACAAATCGGAATAATGGTGCGTGTCCGTTTGGCATCTGTTTGCGTCCAGCCAAAGGTTCTGAGGACATAGTTGCATTTTCTAGTTGGGCATATCGTCCACCTTATTTACAGCATATTCTATGTATATGTAGTACACACAATTTTGTAGCAATTAAGGTGCGGATACCCGTCAATATGCAAGTTTTATCAAATATGAAGCAGATCCGCACCCGGAGGATTAACACCACACAATATAGCTGGCAATGTACTTTATGAACCACAGAATATGCTGTATCTGAAACGATGAGTATCGCAGTAGAAAAAAATAGTGATGTTTTGACTGAGCCCATGCTTTTCCAAAATTCCTTTGGTAAAGGTCTCGATCAATACTCTGCCGATCGGGCATGAAAAATAAATAACTTAATGAATTACTCCTGTTGGGGAACGGCTCGATAATTCCATTTTGACCAATATTACTCGAAAATAATTTGCATTGTATTTGACAAATCATCAGCCGCCTTTCGACCATTTTGATCTAATTTATTAAAAATATTTACCTCTACAGCAGATATTCCATTTTTATTTTTTTACACGAGAGCTTTTACTAATTATTGAATAGTAATAATTACTCCTTTACAATCCTTGGCAATATGAGTAAAAAATCGATATTATTTCTTGATTGTATTTAGACGTAAGGATCGGGAATTAAATAACTTACAATTTTAATTGTTATTGTGGGATGGGCGTCCCGCCCGTCCAAAAAGGACGGGCGGGACGCCCATCCCACTTTCAAGAGTGGTAGTTATTTAATTCTCATTCCTAAGCTGTGGAGCATTTAAACCATTAACGCTCCAGGTGCGTCATTACAGAAGTGTTTCCCGCATAAGCGCGTAAGTGTTCACTCCTGACAACGAATTTTTTTATGGTACCCGCCACGTGATTTATCCGTGGAATCAATCGAAAGCATCTCAAATCGAAAACCCTCACGCCCCCGCATTTATACGTGGGGTCAATTCTTTCATCTAAAATCTAAAATCTATTGACGCACCATACAAGCCTCGTTACTGGTTTAAATGCTCCACAGCTTAGGTAGCTTTACCATAATTATCCTACCAGTTTTTTAAAGAGTCACAGGCTAATTAACTGGTATATTTACTATTTATTAATGTTATCTATCCTCGATTTTATTAACAATCATAAATTCCCTGGGTAATTACTTTGCCGTGACCTAAACTCCAAAAATCATGAGCGAAAGTAGTGACAGGTTCCTTTGTATAGAGAGTTCTCAGACGATACAAAATTCTTGAAATTTCTTTCTTTTTGGTATCAAAACGGTTGGATAGGATTGCTGGCTTCTCTATACTCTGCATGAAGTCTAGCAATTTTTTTAAATTGATAGTCCCGATTTTGATTGATTTCTATTGTTTGTTTTTTTTGAGCTTTTCGTTCACATACCCATGCTTTTTTAATAGTTTGGCAACTAACGGGAGACTAATGGTAAAACCTGCCGCCCGTAATCCAGAAGCTATTTCTTTATGCGTCAAATTAGTTTCTTTGATTCATTCATTCATCGGGTATCCGGCTGTAAATTTTTTAAAAGTTATAAAAAGGCTGCATCAATGCCTATTTGAGTAGACAGAATACTTTTTCTTCCCCCTCCTTTCTTTCTGATCCTGGAACTATTGAGTGTCGGTTCGTCCATTTTTTCTAAATCTTCCAATCCCTTGATGAGGGTATTTCGACTGCATCCCACAAGTTGCATTACATAGCTAATTCCACCCCACCCTAATTTTTGAGTTTAAGAAAGCTGCATACCTTATTTTATCCTTTTCTGATAATGATTTATAAAATTTTATCATTTATGAGTCAATTGAATTAAATAAAACATGAGTTTAAAAGTCAATTAGAATAGTTAAGGAGAAAAATCTGTTGTGAGTCTATCTGTCTAGGAGTGAAAATTGTAATCTCACACTTTTTTTATTATATTCATTATAACCGATAACTCATCAATTTATTGATTTTTCATTCCTAAGTTGCTATTCTACACCCATCTTACTAATTTTATCTTGTCAACTGGATCGATTTCATTTACCGGAGCGATCGCCCCTAGCGATCATTTCGGCAAAGGCTCCAATATTTTCTCACCATGACTCGCTGCCACCGCCGCAAATAAAGCTTCATAATGATTCAAAGCTTCCTCAAATCCGTAATTCTCTACAGCATAACTTCTGCCTTGCTCGCCCAACGCATCCACCTTAGCGGGGTGCAAGTACAAATCTTCAACTGCATCAGCCAAAGCCTGCGGATCTTCCGGCGCTACCACCACCCCGCCACCGCTTTGCTGCACTGCTTTCTGGGCCGTACCAGTTTCGGGAACCGACGCCAAAATTGCCCGACCACTGGCGAGAATTACTTGAATTTTTGAAGGCATATTGAAGTTAGTAACGCGACGCTTTTGTACGACTAAACTAACATCAGCAGCAGCTAACAATTCCGGCAATTTTTCTCGCGGTTCAAATGGTAGCAACATTACATTATTAGCTTTGTAAGTTTCGCAATCTTGTTGCAAGCGCGCCAGTGCTGTTGATTCCCCCACAATTACAAAAGCAATTTCGGTTATGTGTTTCAAACGAGCCGCTGCTTGGACAACTGTTTGCAAGCCTTGAGTTAGGGCAATATTGCCAGCATAGAGAACGACAAATTTGCCCTTGAGTTTGTGAGTTTCTCGAAATGAGTTACTTTCCTTGGGTAAGGGCCGAATGAAATTGACATCAACCCAATTGGGAACGCAAACTATTTTTTCCGGGGGTACTCCCTGAGAGTGCAATTTTTTGACAAAACCGCTGTCGATGACGCTGACTTGGCTGGCTGTGTTGTAGGCAAATTTTTCTAAGGCGTCAGCAATGCCAACTAGCAGTCCGTTTTTTTTGACCAAGCCGACGCGCACGGCTGCTTCTGAGACGATATCCTGAACGTTGAGGACGATCGGGCAAGCGCGAATCCAGCCGTAAAAGGCGACTGGGACGCAAATCGGTAAAGGGGGCATTGTCGAGAAAATCACGTCGGGACGCCAGCCTCTGAAGGCTTGGACGGCGCTGGAGACTACAAAACTGCCGTCTAGCACAAGTCGGTCTAGGAGGCTGGGGTGGGGGCCGTTGACGCGCAGATAGCTGCGCTGAATTGTGACGCCGTTGTGTTCTTCGGTGAGGTAAAATTTGCCCTCATATTGCGGATAAATCCGCCGCTGCGGATAGTTGGGCATTCCTGTGACGACTCGGACTTGGTGGCCGCGCTTGACTAAGCCTTGCGCTAGTTCTGTCATCAGGGGGGCAATGCCGATCGGCTCTGGATAGTAGTTATAGGAATAAATTAGAATACGCATAATATTTATTTTGAAGCAAATTGTCCTCCAGTCGCGTGCATCGAGCCTGCACCCGCACAATTGCAGACGATGTGGTTGGGTTCCGGGTAGGACAATAGGGAGCGAGGGGATCTTCCACTGCTTGCGAAAGAAGCCGCCCTTACCGGGCGGGTATCGCGCCCTCAGCTAATGTTTTTTCGCATTACCAGGCAGTTGCGGCGATCGTCGGTACGGATATACCGAAGGTCGTCTGTGAGCTTGTACATGAACACCAGTCCCCTTTCTCCTTCTCTGTCCAAAGGATCGCGCTGCTCTTGCATAATCGAGTGCAGCTTTGCTTCTAAGTTGAAGGGTTGACCCCTGTCCCAAATCCTAATTTCTAAGTAATCGGCAAACACTTTTACCTCAATGTCTATGGGCGTTGTGGAGGGCAAGTTCTGGTGAGCGTGGCGGACAGCGTTTGTAAAGCCTTCGTTGATTATCAGTCGGCACTGCCACCAAAAATCCGCTGGTATCATGGGCAAAACGATATTCTCCAACCATTCCAAAACGGATGTTAAAGCATTCAGGTCTGTTTCAACCTGCAGGTGCCACTCGGCCTTTGGTTGCTTGTCTTTCATCTTTCTTCCCCCAGGTCGGCCCCCACCACCGCTGTACTCAGCGCCGGAGGGAGAGAAAAAGGAGGGCAAGGTCTTGGCAACATATTAGTTAAGTCAAGCTTGAGTTGAAGAAGCCCGTTTTGCCTCAAGGTGAGCATTCCTTTCGCACCATTTACTCGCACAGCAAATGAGAGACTTCCGATACTGTAACCCGCCTCGGTAGGGCGTTTAAATAGGGAAAATTTCCGAGTCAGCTTGGGAGGCAGTGATTTAAGCTTCGACTGTGTTAGCAGTCGCTACTTTTCTAAACACAGGTGAGTTCTTCTCGTCCTCGAAAATCATGCTGGGATCATTCGAGTATGACTCGAACTCGTCAATTGCTAATTATTAATGCTCTGATTGCAGAGCTGGCAACTAGCTGTGCATTTTCTGGGCGTGTGAATTTTAACACTTAATGCTAACGTAGGTATCGCTAGCGATCGTCTGCTTGACTAAGTATCGAGTTCGAGTTCCCGCCCCCCGTCGGCAACACCACCTCAAAGTTCAGCGGTGGGTTGTTGAGGGTTCCTACACAGCGCCACTATTTTTGTTAAACAGGACTGTTACAGTTTTAACAATTAGTTTCAAGTCATACATCAAGCTCCAGTTTTGTTGGTATTTTAAATCTAAACGGATGACATCTTCAAAATCGCGGACTTGAGAGCGACCGTTGACTTGCCATTCCCCTGTCATCCCGGGTTTGACATCCAAACGCTGCCACTGAGGGACTTCGTAGCGCTCAACTTCGTCTGGGGTAGGCGGTCTGGTGCCGACTAGACTCATTTCGCCTTTGAGCACGTTCCAAAACTGCGGCAGTTCATCGAGGCTGGTTTTGCGTAAGATGCGCCCGACTTTAGTAATCCGCGGGTCGTTGTCATTTTTGAAAAATGCGCCAGAAGCCTGGTTTTTGATTTGGGCTTTCATAGCTTCGGCGTTGGTACACATCGATCGAAATTTCCAAATCCGAAATTGTCTGCCCATCCAGCCACAGCGGGTTTGACCGAAAAATATCGGGCCTGGATCGTTGATAGTGATGGCGGCAGCTATGGGTACGAGCAAAATTCCTGTAATTATCAAACCGACGATTGCCCCAACGATATCTATCAGCCGCTTCACCCACGATTGCACTGAAGGGTGGGTCATCGGTAGCTGATTGTCCGAGGGCTTGGTCTCTGTGGGAGTTGAGGTTGGAGATGGCTGCTCGATCGTCAGCACTTGATCTAGGCTGGTGAGAGCAAATACTGCCATCACCTGCGGCTTGAGGCTTCGGAGCACCAAGTCACTCTCTCGCTGTTTGGCAAATTTCAGATTGCTGACTAAAGCACCTATCCCGCTACTGTCGATGAATGTCGTCTGACTGAAGTCTAGGACAATCTTGCTGGGAACGGTGCTGCCCGAAAAAAGTTGCTGACAGGTTGTCTTGAAGTTTACGGCTTCAAGTACGCTCAAGCGCACGGGTATGTGAACTGAGGGAATCTCGTCCGAGTACGTTACCCGAAAATCTGCCTCTGGGGTTTGACTGACCATGAAGTCCTGGTTTCAAATTTCAAGCTGATGTCTTTAGCCTATTCTGTCCTAGCAGCTCCACCTTTACCAAATATTATGGTTAACAAAAGGCTAGCTTTATACAAACTTTACAAAAATGCCTGCCAACTCGCCCACCGAGAATGATATCAAAGGCAAAAATAGACTTAAGTCTACCAGTGCCAGTTTTGGCCTAAAGATTTTTGAACATCGTCGAGGCCAAACTTTGACATCGGAATCAAGATTTTTGTGGATTCAGGCCGATTAATCTTGTCGTTAATCATTTTGGTGCGTGTCTTGCACCGGATAGCCATCGCAGTTAACAGTTAACAGCTAACACCGAAGTCAACAGTTAACGGTTAACTGGAAAACCCCCGTAACAAGCGTCGGGGGGATGAGCTTAAGAATTGTAGACGTTTTCTGACTGAGAGGTTTCGCGGGTGATGGGTTTGACTTTGGCTTTGGCTTTGGCTGCGTTGCGTTTGAGGGCCTGGAGACGAGCTTCGTATTTAGCCCGCTGCTGTTTTTTGGAGGTTTGTTCGATTAAGGTTTTTAAGGCGCTGCCGAGGCTTTTGTAGGCGTTTGGGAGAGTGTAGCCGAAGCGGGTGGCTAGGGCGAGGGCTTTTTCGTCGGCGTCTATTGCTTCTTTTAAACTTTTCTCTCCGTTGTTTTTTTGGTAAAGTCTCCAGCCGGAGACGCCGCACAGGGATAGGGCTAGTAACAGCAGCAAGCCGTCTTGCACCCAAAGTTCGCCGACAGCGCCGCCTAAACCAATGGCGAGGGCTGCCATTTCCCAACCGTCTCTGGGAATGGTGTCGTTTTGGATTCTGGCGACTTCGTGCCAAAATAGGAGGTTCCGCTGATCCATTGCTAGCTGTTCCCAGCGGATCAGGTCTATTTGGATTTCTACCTGGTCTTTGCCTATTTCTTCGCTGCGGATCAGGGTAGGATTAACTTCTATTGTTTTTTCTACTGTTACCCAACTTTGGAGTTCTGGGGGCAGTATGTTTTTCAAGCGCCGGATCTCACTCATCTCGGCTCTTGCTGTAGAGGTTGCATAGGATGTCATAGCTCCGGCCTATTGATTTTCCAAAGGTTAATATGTGTATATTTCTGGAGTATAGCAAACCTTGAATCCAAATATAGTCGAGTAAGGAGGGGTCGATCGACCAATACTTGCAATTTTACTTGATTCTAGTTTAAGGGGGCGATCGCAACTGCCGACTCGATCCTTGGCTTTCGGCTATTTCGTCAACAGTGCGGTTTCTGGCCGCAATTTCGGCCAAGCCGACAAAACTTCCGGCTGAGAAGTTATGCCTTTTTGAACTAAAACAACTCCGTCAAATACTTCAGAAAATCCCTACAAACCTCGCCGTAGAGCTTCATCGGTAAAACGCACTCCCCCCCGAACTATACCCTGTCAATCCGAGCTTTTAAATTCTTCTGCTGTAAATGCCACAAGTCATAATCGACAGCTAATTTTAAAAAAATGGCGACAACTTAATCCGTGTAAGATGAGTCTAAAACCTTGTTGTATCGTCCATTAAGGGATATCTTTTTAGGGCAAATATAGTTGTGCAACTATTCTTTTTCTCCCAACATCCTCTCTTTTTTTGCCTCATTTAACATTCATTTTTTTCTCTTTTTTTGCTACATGAGCGCGATGATCGCCCACAGTCGGGTGTTCGATCGCGCTCATGTAGCGAGTCGGCTCGCGCGCTGCTAGCACTAACTAATGGTCTACCCCCTTTCCTTCTTGTAGTGGAATTACCACTTTTCGGGGATTTACACACATCATTCAGACGGGATTTCAATGATTAAAGTGACTTCAAAATACCGCTTTCCAACTGATAAATTGCTGCCATGATTCCGCTTTCAGGATTTGTGAGGAGGGACTTTTTGACATCTTTCAAGTATTCTACAATGTGTTCCCGCAAAATCGGTCTTTCTACTTTGACTGTGTGATTGTAATCCCACAAGTCCCAAATGATAATTCCGATGCCGACAATCGGATCTATTAAACTTACTCCCAACTGACTAGCAACTGTACCGCCTGTTTTTGTTGCCATTTTGGCGGCGGCTTTGCTGGCAACTTTTGCCGTAACTTTGCTGCCAACTTTAGTTGCAACTCCCAAAATTAAGGGTTTAGCAATTAAGTAGCCGCTGCCGCCAACTAATACTTTTAATGATAAATTCGAGACGTTTCCTTTGTCGCTAATTGTGGTGGCAATATCGTTCAGATATTTGTCCCATTGTACTTGCGGTATATTATAATTATTTTGAACTACTTTCACATTTTTGCTAACTTCTGATATATACAAATTAGCAGTATCTTGAGTGATTAATTGAAATCGCAGTTGAGCGTTTTTGGGTACCAGCACGCGGTTAGCAAATTCTCTTTGAAAGTCTTCGGTTAATTTTTCGGAAACAGCACGAGATGCTGCTGTCATATCAAATCTGTTGAGTACGGCAGATTTCACGAAGTTAAAAGGTACGGTAAACTCCATCTTTTTTTGAGTGAAGTAATCAAAGTACCAATCGAGGAAACTATTGTCAACCCGCGCGATTACTTCAGTTTCCCATTTGTCCAACTCTTTTGAGGCGAAAGTTTCGGCTGTTATATGGGATTTTTGGATGGCGTTTTTTATGTCTTGGTTGACTTTGCTGAAATCGTGTGGCGGCGAGACTACAACTGCTGTGGTTCCGGTATTTGTTAGTGACTGGGAAATTAGAAAGTTACCGAATAGGGGAATGATGACTACTAGAATTACGATCGTCCAAATCATCGGTGTCACAGTTTTGATAAACTGACCGATAACTCTGAGACGTTCTGTTTTCTCTGAATAGCTAATTTCTTCCTTGTCTTGACTCATGGCGGTTTCTCAACTGATGAGAGTTGGGCTAGTTTCGATTATAGGCGATCGTACTTGCGATCGTGTTGCGGGCGTGTAGCCTGGGATTCTGGAAAGGCAGGGGAAAAGTGCGCGCGAGCGAAACTACCCCACAGGGGATGGATTCAAAAGTACGATCGCACTCTTCATCCGCGTTAATCTTTGTTAATCTGCCTGCATTAGCGGTTCATAAAAAAATAAAAAAGCGTGAAGCGAAGCTATCCCGCAGGGAATCGCCCTTGAAGCGTGCCTCAAACTTGATAATCCTTATCTGATTATATTTTAGCCTGCTTTACTTAACACAAGCAGAATGTACTGGTCAAGACTAACTCCTTCCTTTTCCGCTTTTTCTGCTAAACTCAAATGTAGAGATTTAGGAATCTGTAAAGATAGACTTCCACTATACTCAACCTCGGTTGCAGGTAAAGGAATCTCATCGCCGCACTCATAAGCAGTCTCTATCCACAATTCCCTAGCTTCCTGAATATTCTCCATCGCTTCGGACAAGGTTTCACCCTGAGACATACAGCCAGGAAGGTCTTTTATTATAGCTGTATAACCTTCTGATTCTGGATAAAAATTGATAGGATATTTCAGGCTCAAGTAATAATCTAGGGATTTAAGCTTGACTTTCATCTTCTGATTCATCGCTCCATTCCTCTAACTTCAATAATGCCACAATTTGCTTAACGTAGACTCCTTTTACCTTCTGACCGCCCTTTTTAGGGACTGTAATCTTTAATCCATCGGCATTTCGGAAAGAATGGTGACTTCCTTTCGATCCCTTTTCTTCAAACCCAAAAGCAGTTAGGATATAGCACACATCGTCAAACCGCACTTCTGGTGGATTTGCTAAAAATTGTTCTACCAGTTTTCCTAACTTGCCCATAAATTTTTATGGATGCTTATACTATTCTAATAAATAAGGGCGGGCATTGCCCACCCTCCCTATGAATCAGGTGTAATTCAGAAATTAAATCTTCGCTTCATTCTTCACCAAATTACCCCAACCCAAATCCTTCAGCGAATTATTCCGGCGCAGCGGACGAGTCACCAACTCCAAAATATCCCGCGCATTACCAAAGCCGTGAATCTGAGCAAAAGTAAACTCAACAGACCACTTAGTATTAATTCCCCGCGCTTCCAAAGGATTAGCGTGAGCCATACCAGTAATCACCAAGTCAATATTCTGCTCGTAAATCCGCTGCAACTGATTGTAATTGTCTGGTTTCTCCACAATCCGAGGAGTAGGAACTCCCATCTCGTGACAAGTCTTTTCTAACAACGCCAACTCGGCCGCTTGATAGCGCTTGTCCATATAAGGAATGCCGATTTCCGGGCAAGTCATGCCGCAGCGAATCAAGAAACGTGCTAAAGAAATCTCTAACAAATTGTCTCCCATAAAGAAGACAGATTTGCCACGAATTATTTGCAGGTAATCTTCCAAACCCGCCCAGATTTGCGCTTCCCGTTCGTCCAAACCTTTTGGTTCAATTCCCAACACTGAGCAAATCTTTTCAATCCAAGCGCGAGTTCCGTCAGGGCCGATCGGGAATGGGGCACCAATTAGCTTACACTTGCGGCGGCGCATCAACGTAGAAGCAGTACGCGACAAGAACGGATTCATGCCAGATACATAATAACCTTCTTCCAAGACTGGCAATTCAGTGTAGCGCTTGGAAGGAAGCCAACCGGAAACTTTGATTCCTTGCTTCTTCAATTCTAGAGTTAGCTGAGTGACAACTGGGTCGGGCAAAGAACCGAAAAGTACCAGCGGTGTGTGCTTGACATATTCCGATTCATCTGCTGCAACTTCCTCTTTTTTCTTGCCGAAATTCAGCAGTTGAGAGATAGCATTGCGTTCTTGTTTCTGAGATTCCATCACGGGCGCTTTCTCAGGACATTTAGCAGCCATCGCTGCTAAAACGGTATCTTCCCCTTGAGTAAAAGCGTAATCCAAGCCGTTAGCGCGCGCTGTGACGATGGGAATGCCAATTTCTGCTTCGAGTTTCGGCGCTAACCCTTCCAAATCCATTTTGATGATTTCGGTGGTGCAAGTGCCGATCCAGACAATTACACTGGGGTTACGATCGCGCTTAATTTGCAAACACAGCCGCTTCAACTCATCATAATCGTTTAACTGAGCGGAAATATCCCCTTCTTCCAACTCAGCCATCGCATAGCGAGGCTCAGCAAAAATCATCACGCCCATGGCGTTTTGCAAGAAATAGCCGCAAGTCTTAGTACCGATGACCAAGAAAAAACTATCTTCAATTTTTTGATAAAGCCAAGCTACGCAGCTAATCGGACAAAAAGTGTGATAATTGCCTGTTTCGCATTCAAAGTTTAAAGCTTCCGGTTCATTAGTAGTAATAGCAGTCATATCTCAAATCTTCTCCCTTTAAATTGTTTTTCGTCTCGAACAGGAATTGCGGCGGAGCGAGGAAACACCTGGATTTTGCGATCGCATCTCTTGCTGCGGACAAGCATAAGTGGTTTTTCAGGTTGTTTTTCCTCTCGAACGCGAACAGGCGCAGTGGCGAGGAAACACCTGTGAAAGTGCGATCGCGCTGAAGCAGCGAACAATAATAGAAATACCTGGTTTTGGCGTAATTTCTCTGAAAAATAGATGCAGCAAACTCAATATTTCCGCAGCCGCCGCAGCATCCAAAATTCTGGCTAAAAAATTCTGCGCGAGGGCATACAATCCCTCACAGCAGGGATTTAGTTTACTTCAACTCGCTAAGGCAAAAAGCCTTTTGGCAGTTGTGAGTTGGAGCTAATTAAAAATTAACAACTCGCAACTCACAACTCACAAATAGAGCGGGAAACTTCAAGACTAGAAGAGACGCGGGCGATCGCAACAACCTCACTTAAAATCAGATAAAAAGCCGGAAATTTCTTCATCTTCATCGTCGGAATCCAAATCACCGAGATCTAGAGCATCTAAATCATCTTCATCTGGATCTCCGGTAGTTGCTTCCCCCAGATCGTCGAGTCCGAGATCGTCGAGGTCATCGTCATCAGATACAGAGAAATCGTCAATACCGTCATCGTCCAAGTCGCCCAGATCCATGTCTAGGTCATCTGAGGTCGCTGTCCCAAAAGGATCGGGTATTTCTTCGGCGACAAACTCTGCATCTTCTTCCCCAAACGGATCGGAAATCCCCGATTCGAGATCTCCAGAGGTCAAAGTCCCAAATTGTGAGGCTTCATCTTCCTCGTCATCGCCGAGGTCGAGACCGCCCAAAGCCGAGGCTTCATCTTCCTCGTCATCGCCGAGGTCGAGACCGCCCAAAGCCGAGGCTTCATCTTCCTCGTCATCATCGCCGAGGTCGAGACCGCCCAAAGCCAAGGCTTCATCTTCCTCGTCATCGCCCATATCAAAGTCAGATACGGCGTCTTCCTCATCGTCGCCCATATCAAAGTCAGATACGGCGTCTTCCTCATCTTCGCCCATATCAAAGTCAGATACGGCGTCTTCCTCATCGTCTTCTAGACCGAGACCGTCCAAAGCCGAGGCTTCTTCCTCATCGTCGTCCATGTCGAAGTCGGAGACCGCTTCTTCCTCGTCATCGTCCATGTCGAAGTCGGAGACCGCTTCTTCCTCGTCATCGTCCATGTCGAAGTCGGAGACTGCTTCTTCCTCGTCATCGCCCATGTCGAAGTCGGAGACTGCTTCTTCCTCGTCATCGCCCATGTCGAAGTCGGAGACTGCTTCTTCCTCGTCATCGCCCATGTCGAAGTCGGAGACTGCTTCTTCCTCAAACTCATCGAAGGATTCGTCGTCGGAGCTGAGTGCTGACGCCGCCGCAGCCAGACCGGCTGCTCCGGCGACTCCGGCGACTACTCCGGCTGCTGCTAACGCCGCACCGCCCAATTTATTAGATTTGGCATCAGCGGGTGCAGCAGTTGCAGTTTGAGCCGCTGCGGGTGCAGCAGTTGCAGTTTGAGCCGCTGCGGGTGCAGCAGTTGCAGTTTGAGCCGCTGCGGGTGCAGCAGTTGCAGTTTGAGCCGCTGCGGGTGTAGCAGTTGCAGTTTGAGCTGCTGTGGGTGTTGGAGATGTGCCGATCGTCTGCGGCACGATATTTGAGGGCATACCCAGCGCGATGTCCGGGTCAAAATTTAGCCCCAACACTTCGATCAGGCTGTCTGCATCCGGCTTGAGTTTTGAGAAGGGCAGCATTAATTGCTGGAGTTCCGGCTCCAGGGCAGCCGCAATTCCCAGGATGAGGTAAGAAACAGGCCTTTTCCCGCCGTCGGGTGTGGCGACCGTGTTGTCAGCCGTCATGTGCAGGAGCAGCCAAGCCCGATTTACCTGGTAGTAGTCCAACCACTTCTGTTTGAGAGCAACTGAAAAAGTATCAAAAAAAGCCATAACCTCTTTATCCTCATCCTGATCGCTAGACCTATTAAACCATCATCAGGTCTAGCTCATCTTCCTCCTTCTTGACCACCGGTTGCACTGGATTTAGATAAAAATCTGAAAGTAAGGCAAATAATTCGCGATCGGGCGTGTCGTTGGGCACTACTCCTTCGGGCATTGCCAAAATCTGGTCAGCGATGTTGAGGTAGTAATCGCAGACGTAATTGAGGGAAGGATCGCTTTCTGCCATCTCAAACAATGTTTTGCCTTTAACGCGAGAAACGCGAATGTCTTCAATCAGGGGCAGCACTTCCAGCACCGGCATGGGTACAGAGTCAATGTACTTGTCGATCAAGTCGCGCTTTGAGGTGCGGTTGCCAATTAAACCAGCGAGCCGCAACGGGTGAGTGCGGGCTTTTTCGCGGACTGAGGCGGCGATGCGGTTGGCGGCAAATAAAGCGTCGAACCCGTTGTCGGTAACAATCATGCAGTAATCGGCGTAGTTCAAGGGGGCTGCAAAACCGCCGCACACTACGTCACCGAGCACGTCGAACAGGATAATGTCGTATTCGTCGAAGGCATTGAGTTCTTTGAGCAGTTTGACGGTTTCACCGACTACATAGCCGCCGCAGCCAGCTCCTGCAGGAGGGCCACCTGCTTCTACGCAGTCAACGCCGCCGTAGCCTTTGTAGATGACATCTTCGGGCCAAACGTCTTCGTAGTGATAGTCCTTTTGCTGAAGGGTGTCAATAATTGTGGGTATCAAGAAGCCAGTGAGGGTAAATGTGCTGTCGTGCTTTGGATCGCAACCGATTTGCAAAACTTTCTTGCCGCGCTTGGCTAGGGCAACGGAGATGTTGCAGCTTGTTGTTGATTTACCAATTCCACCTTTTCCGTAAACTGCTAGTTTCACTCTTGGTTCTCCTATAGGTTTCTATCAAAACGATGAGGGCTGGGGTTTCCTGCAATTGGGCGATCGCCCAATTGCCATAGCCCAATTGCCATAGCCCAATTGCAATTTCCTTAATTTCAGTCGATTTGAGATTTCAGATTTGAGATTAAAGAATCGACTCCACAGATGAATCTGGGGCTTCTCTTTAACTAAAATTTTCGAGCTCGACGACTTTTGTTTGGGGCTTGTATCCGTCTTTGGGTTAGACCAATTTTGGACTCGGCCCTTAGTCACCTCGTTGAAAGCATTATTAGCTAACTTGCGATGAAAAGAAAGGGGGCGTCTAAATGAAAATGCTAGTAAATTTGTTTATTTTGCATCTTTGGGAATCTTAACTGGTTTTTTGATATAAAAATCTATTTTTATAATTTTTTTAGCTTTTAAATTAATTTTAAAATACTTTCTTAATATAAAGAGGTACAAAAATAAAACAAAAATAAACGAATCAAACAATCTGGGCTTTGGGCTTTCGGGCTAGGATGCAGGCAGTTGATGGATTGTGCGGGTAACTCGAACGGTCATCAAGACGCTAGTGGATGAGGCAAACTCGAAGTTAGTTCGGATCGCTTGGGTCAGGCGAGGGCAAAGTTATGGGATTTTAGATTTTAGATTTTAGATTTTAGATTGGGAAAGATTGACTTTGCTGAGGTTTCGGGTGTTTTGTAAAAAATTGTGAATTTTTAGGAATAGGTGGGGAAGTGTCCGAGTTTTGCAGTGAGGGAGCCTCCGAGAGTGGGCGAGGATTCGAGTGGGGGATTGTCGGTATATTAGACCTATTGAAAAAAAAATCTATGTTAAAATTAAAAGTTTTGAATTTTAGACCTGATATCTCACTGATAATTGTAAAGTGTTGACAACAAATTACAACGGAGACCATAACGGCGGCGAGGATTATAACGACTTGACAAAAATTTGAAAACTTTTAGACTCCTATTAATATGTTCAATCACTATTCGAGCCTGGGCTATAGATCGCATCTGGAATTTGCAGTTCGCTACCGAGGGCGGCAATGACCATACCACCGATCAGAAAGCCGAGCGCTGGGGACTGCAACTGAGACCCAAGTCCGCAGGCAAGAAATACGGCTACTAAAAAGCCGGGGTCATGCCCCGGCTTCTTAGGTCTGTATCGTCTCGGTTCAACAGCCGTCTGGTCCACAGAAACTGTGCCCGTACAGTACCTCCGCGTCACAGATATAGATCATGCCCGCAAAATCGAGGAAAAACTTGACTGCGACCTGATCGGCAATATTCTCCGCCATATCCCGATCGGGGGTGAGCACCTCGAATTTTATATTCGCCGTGGTGTCAGAAACGCTAGGTTGCCCCGACGATCGCACGTTGCGACTGCCTTTACCGCCGGTTTCCAGAACCGTATAACCGGTTGCCCCGGCTTCTTCGATGATATTGACGATCTTCTTCAGCAGAATCTTTTCCGTGACGATGACAAGCTTTTTGGCTGGCTTGGGCATGTTGGTTACCTCCTTACCTACGTATGTTGATCTTAATATATTGAGTTGCTTGGTCTGTTGGAGCAAGGGAGCGCCGACAGACCGCGACCCGTCTGGGATTAGCCGCCACCGATCGCCTGGGCCAGCCCGAGGAAGAGCGGTATACACAAGCCGATCGCAATGGGTGTACCGATGGCTGTGGATGCGCCGATGTAGGCGGAGGGATTGGCCGACGGAATCCCGGCTCGCAACGTGGGCGGACCTGAGATGTCTGAACTGGAGGCGGCAATAACAGCCAGGATCACAACACCGCCCAGGCTGAATCCTGTGGTGTAGTGGGCAATCATGCCGAGACCGAAGGCGATGAACCCATGCACCACCGGTGCCACTACGCTATACACGACGTACCACTGGGCCACCTTACGTAGTTCGCCAAGTCTTGACCAAGCCTCCATACCCATGACCAGCATCAAGATCGAAAGCAAGCCGCGGAAGAGGGGGTCGTAGAAGCTTTTATAGACACTTTCCGGCTGGGTGAACAGGCCAAGAGCAATGCCGAGCAACATTGCCGATAGGGCAGGACCCTGGAGGCTTTCTTGCACGATCGGCCATATCTTGACCCGATTATCCGCAGGCTTCTGCTGCTTGCTGAGATACTCTTGCCGATTGCGGGGATAATCCTGCTGATCGGGATAATCGCCTGCTGCAACGGGTTGCTTGCTGAAAGACTCCTGCACGGTAGAGTGGGCTGCTGGACTACCCTTCTTCTTGTTGAGATAAATGTTGGCCACCACAATCGCCGTTACGAGCGCTGGGATATCCATGAAGGGATAGAGTGCGGCAGCCCATGCCTCGTATGGCATCTTTTGTTCTTCCAGTAGGGTCAGGGCTGCAGCCATGGTAGAGCCACTCACAGCACCAAACAATCCCCCGGTCGCAATCGCATCTATGGTGTTGACCTTCGGCAGCTTCGCCAACGTATAGCGCGCGATGAATACAACAAGAACCCCTACCGCTACAGCAGAAGCTGCGGGTATCAACATCTCCGTCAGGTTGGAACTGCGGATCGCCTGACCACCGGTCAGACCGATTTTCATGAGCAGCATGAAGACGATGATCTGATTAATCGCCTCTGGAATTATTAGTTCGCTACCGAGAGCGGCAATGACCATACCACCAATCAAAAACCCGAGCGTTGGGGACTGCAACTGCTTAATGAAGTCCATTAAGAACAAGGACAAAAAATCCATGAATACCTCCTGCTGCCTCCTCTAAAAAAGAGCGATTATTGTGAGCGGTGAGATTTAAGAAGTAAGGGTGCAGCGCTTCAACCCTGGCGACAGGTGTTATGCGAACACCTGTCGCCAGGGGATTCAGAGATGGTCGCTCTCCGAATGGGGCTAGAAGGTGTCGCTGTCCCGCAGTAACTTCTATAGATCAATATCTATTAAGACCCAAAATTCTATGTAATTAAGTCTATCCTTAAATTCGCACAAACTTGCGATCGCTTTACATGGATATGCCAAATAATTTTTAATTCAAATCATAAGTTTTCCTTTTGTTCTCATAAAACCCGTATATTTCTGGTCAGCATAAATAGCGATCGCAGATTTTTTTATGTACACGGATATTGCACCGAGGACGGTATGGGATCAGCAAAATCGGGAACAGGAGTGGCGTGAACACCACTCTTATAGCAATGCTTTGAACTAATCAATCCACATTTCGGGGGGAGTGGTTGTCGGCACATAAGTCGTGGACGGACTGTAACTGGCAAGGTTAAACCACCCCACCGCCAGTAGGAGACCGAACCCACAGCCCACCAAAAAAGTCCAGGCGTGAGACGAATCGAACACACAGAGCAGGCGGCGATCGCCACTATACACCTGCACTAGCCAGCCTTCGCTGGTGTTGTCAAATTGGGTCCGCAGTTTAGTTGAGTCAAACTTGTTCATTGTGTACGCTCCATGCTGCTCGAATGTGTGTGGCGGTGGCGGGCACTGGCCCGCCGCTAGGGAAATACCTGTCAGAAATTCACCTGTGAATGGATAGTGTCTCAAGGAGAGAGACTGGAACGCTTAAACCTGACATTGATATCGAACAGAAGACAGACATCTATGCTTTCGCCTTGAACGGTATTCTTAAGTTTATACTTAGATTTGCTGGTTGAATGGTTGCTATAGCGTCAAAAAGATAAGTGTTTTTTATAAAATGATTCCGCTAATCTGAGTCAATCTTTCTCAACAGAGGGTAATGAATTCGCAGATATTTGGCATAAACTTAAAGATATGGTTCAAGGAAAAACCATAGAGTATTGCCTTGTCACGGAAAAGGTGCCGCTGAAAAGGTGCTGCTGAAAAAGATCGCCAAGATCGTCGAGGAAGCTGGGGCTGCCGGTTATACGGTGATGGAGGCTGGCGATCAAAG
The DNA here is from genome assembly GCF_036705675.1 of Microcoleus sp. AT8-A3. Lineage (NCBI taxonomy): Bacteria > Bacillati > Cyanobacteriota > Cyanophyceae > Oscillatoriales > Microcoleaceae > Microcoleus > Microcoleus sp. AT8-A3. The sequence goes on along the minus strand of NZ_JAUBVD010000027.1, from coordinate 23,796 downwards.
CAGTCGCAACGTGCGATCGTCGGGACAAACCACTGTTTCCGACAGCTTTTTCAATTTTTCAATTCTTCAATTCTTCAATCCTATGACTGCTGACTAATGAGAACTGACGATCGGAATCTCGATCGCAAATTCAGTGCCCCGTCCAGCTTCCGAAACGCAGTCGAGTCGCCCCCCGTGCTGTTCCACAACTAAATGGTAAGAAATCGACAGTCCCAACCCAGTGCCCTTGCCAACTGGTTTGGTAGTAAAAAACGGGTCAAATAATTGGCGGCGAATCTCCTCCGGTATGCCCCGCCCGTTGTCGGAAATGCGGATCGCGACAAAATCGCCACCAACAACTTCAGTACGAATTGTAATTGTGGGAAGAGTCAATGGAGAACTAGGATTTGACGGGGGTGAATTTTTCGCATTTCTCGTCGCCCATTCCCCTTGCTGGATTTCTTCATCCAAAGCATCAATAGCATTGCCGATAATATTCATGAACACCTGATTGATCTGACCGGCACAGCACTCGATGTGGGGCAAATTGCCGTATTCTTTAATAATCTGGATAGTTGGATGTGCGCCGTGGGCTTTGAGCCGGTGCTGCAAAATCAACAAAGTGGTTTCGAGTCCCTCGTGAATGTCAACGAGCTTGATGTTAGATTGATCCGATCGCGAAAAATTACGCATCGACACAACTATTTGGCGGATGCGCTCGGTTCCTACTTGCATAGAAGACACTAGCTTAGATAAGTCTTCTACTAAAAAATCGACTTCCATCTCTGCTGCTGCTTCCCGAATTTCCGAGACTGGTTCGGGATAGTGCTGCTGGTAAAGTTCCAACAGTTGGAGCAATTCTTTGATGTAGTGGCTGGCGTGGGAAAGGTTGCCGTAGATAAAATTAACAGGATTGTTAATTTCGTGAGCGATACCGGCAATCATTTGTCCCAAAGAAGACATTTTTTCGGTTTGCACTAATTGAGTTTGAGTTTGCTGCAACTTTCGCACAGTTTGCTCTAATTGCTGTGCTTGATTTTTCAAGCAAGTTTGCTTTCGCCGCAGGACTTCTTCGACTCGCTGGCGCTTGATAATATCCCGTCTCAACAATTCATTTGATTCTAAAAGTTGAGCGGTGCGTTCTTCAACTTGTTTTTTTAAGTCGTCGTGAGCTTGGCGCAGGGCTTCTTGGGCCCGCTGCCGCTCTAAAATTTCTTGCTGCAAAAGTTCGTTGGCTTTCTGCAATTGGGTGGCTCGATCGTCCACTGCTTGTTGTAACAGCTCGATCGTCCCATACATTTCAGATTGGTTAAAAACTTGTGGCAAACTTGTCTGAGACACAACGCCCAAAAGCTCTCCCTGGCTGCCAACTACTACCAAACGGCGGACGCAGTGGCGCTGCATGGACTGGTGGACACTCCAGAGGGAATCGGCGGGAGATATGCAAAATAAAGGCGCACTCATGGCCCTTGCGGCTGGGATTTCCGAGAGGTTGAGTTCGAGGGCGTGAAACTGCACGATGTCGCGCTCGGTGACAATGCCGATCGGAATTTGGTAATTTTGTGTTGGTGCGATCGCCCGATCGGGATGCTGAGTTTGCTCTTTGACAATGACAACGGAACTAACTCGATGCTTGACCATGAGCTGGGCTAAATCGAGGGCTGAGGCAGTTGTTGTGGCAGAAATGACTTGGTGCGTCATGACATCTGCTGCACAGCGCAAATTGGTTAGCAAGTTAATCGGCTGGAGGGCTTCGTGAATGGCTTCGCGGGTGATGATGCCGAGAAGTCGCGAGTCCTCGTCCACTACGGGCAAATGCCGGATGGAGTGCTGGCGCAATGTGAAGATAGCTGTGAAAATATCTGGAGACTCGGATTTTTTGAGAGTAATGGGAGATCGAGTCATTACGTCAGCAATTGTCAGTCCGACTGTACAAGCTGCGACGGTAGTTAGCTTGACGATATCCCGTTCTGTAAAAATGCCGATCGGGCGATTATCTTCGACGACTAAGACGCAACTGCGCTTGGCTGCGCTAGCAACAGCGTTTTGTTTTTCGCCACAAAGGTGACAGGAGACGCGCATCGGGTTCATGAGAGCCAACACTTGGGCGATCGGGGTTTCTGGAGCCACGGTGAGGGGGTGGCGGTCGATCGCCCGATCTAAAGGTGACGAGTAGAGAGGCCGGCGGTTGGGGCGTTCGGCCGGTTCTGATGATTTAATTACCGACAACTGCGGAGCTGAATCTCGAAAATGTTGTAATTGTTCTTCTTGTAGCATGATTATTAATTTTACTTAATGAGTTGTTACAATTTTGGAGACTTGGGTTGGCAGACTTAGCATTAATTAAGCGGGTGATAGATGCTCGATCGCCTAAAATCTGATTGCTAGAACACTCTTATTTAATTTTTATTTTTTAAATCCTATGTCGTGGACTCCCTTAAGTCATCGAATTCATCACTTGCCGCTTATCCTTGCGGGCCCGATTTTGCGCCGGACCCAAAGTCGGGCCGTGACAGTTTGGCTGGCTCTGAAAGCCCCCCGCCAAGTCGAACTCAAGGTTTATTCGACAGAGGGCGGAACCGGCGAAATTGTCGATCGGCCCTTGCTCCAAGGTGCGAGCTCTACCGTGCAGCTCGGCAAATACCTGCACGTAGTCGCCGTGACTGCTAAACCAATTAACAGCAACCTCTTGACATCTGGGCAAATTTATGCTTATGACATCAAGTTTACTGGGAGTAGCGAGTCGAACGTCGGGGGTGCAGTCCCAGAAAATGAGAAAGAAAATCTCATTTCTTGCCTGTGGCCTGCCACCCCTGATTTATCGGCTTTGGGGCCGGAGACGATTAGTTATTTCGCTCACCAGTTGCCCACTTTTGCCCTGCCGCCGCAGGATTTAAACTATTTGCGTATCGTTCACGGTTCTTGTCGTAAGCCCCACGGAGACGGCAGAGATGCGCTGCCCATCTTGGATAATTCGATCGAACAGTTTGCAGGAACGGCAAATAGCAGGCCCCACCAACTGTTTTTAACGGGCGACCAAATTTACGGCGACGACGTTGCCGATGCCATGCTGTGGGCCTTGACTGACGCTGGCGATACACTGTTGGGCTGGGAAGAAAGTCTACCCCTGATGGATGATGCCCAAATAAAAAAGAATTTGTGTATCAGTATACCTAAAAATTCGGAAAACGAAACTGCACTTGACCAAGAGAGGGAAATTTTTAGAGAGTCGCCAATTCAGAAACCGTCGGATGCTGAGTATCAGTTCAAAAAACCAATTGAGTTACAGCCGGGGACTCGCAGCGATATTGCCAGAGATTTTGGCGGCTTTACGGCGATGTTGGTGAATAAACCCAAAAATGCTAAAAGTCACTTGTTTAGCTTGGGCGAATATTATGCGATGTATTTGTTAGTTTGGTCGCCGGTACTCTGGTGCACAAGTTTTCCGAAGGGTAAGGATATTTGCCCAAATTCTAAGCAGGCAAAAGTCTGGGATAGAGAAGTTGTTGAACTTAACGGTTTTGCTCGCAATTTGTGGAGAGTGAGGAGGGCGCTAGCGAATATTCCTACTTATATGATTTGCGATGACCATGATGTTAGCGACGATTTTTATTTGAATCGAGAGTGGTGTTACCGGGTGCTGGGGAAGCCGCTGGGCCGCCGGGTAGTGCAGAATGCTTTGCTGGCTTACGCTGTGTTTCAGGCTTGGGGAAATACGCCTGCACAGTTCGATCGCGCACAACCTGGAGATAAATTATTAACAACTGCTGAAAAATGGTCTAATTCGGCGGGGACTGATGTTTCTGCTTGGGAGGAGGCGGCTTCGTATTTGGGAATTCCCGGACTCGATCCGAAAACTCATTTGCCTAAGTTGAAATTAGATGAAGACGTTTTTATTTTGGATCGGGAGGGCGAGGGTGTAACTGAGGTTTTGAATTGGCATTTTACTGTGAGAAGTTTTAAGCACGAGGTGATTGTGCTGGATACGCGGAATTGGCGGGGGTATCCGGTGGAAAGTGCGATCGATCCACCGATGCTTTTGACTCACAAAGGTTTTGAGGAGCAAATTCAGAAACCTTTGAGGGAGACTGAGTTGCTGAATAAAACTGGGGAGTTTGAGATTGAGGCGACGCTGGTGGTTGTGCCGACAAATTTGGTGGGTTTGTCGATTATTGATGCGGTGCAAAAGTGGGATGTGGAACAGGGGAAGGTTTTTAATAGTGATGCGGGGGATTCTTGGAATTTTCATGAGTTAGCTTTTGTGAAGCTGTTGGTGGAATTTTTTAAGCAGCGCAATCGGGTGATTGTGTTGACGGGGGATATTCACTATGCTGCTGGTGTGCGACTGAGTTATTGGTCTGATTGTCATTTTGGCGATTCTCGATCGAATATTGAGCCTTTGACGAGGGAGAATTATCGGTCAAATTGTCAAAATTCTGTGTTGGCGCAGTTGACTGCTAGTGCTTTGATCAATGAGGAGTGGAAAACGCATTTAATTCATACTAAGATTAAGTCGCTGCTTCCCGAGCGATCGCACGAATGTTTGGGATGGAATGAGCCGCTGGAATTAATGAAGATTTCGAGGGGGGACAGAAAGAAGGCTATGGCTGCTGCTGTCAGAAATAGACAATCTCTGCCTGATTGGGGCTATCGGATTGATTGGATTAAACGGCAAAGAGCTCGCGTGTTTTTGCAGCTAGAAAATGGAACTGCGTCAGATAGATCGCATAAAAATAAACAATTGTCACCGCTGCGTAGGTTATGGAATTTTATATCGCTGTTATGGCGCAATCGCTGGCTGCAAGAGGGTGATGAAATTGTGGGATATAGCAATATTGCGATCGTCAGTTTTCAGTGGCCGGCTGATGATGATGGGGAGAAGGCGGTGATGCAAAATGTTTATTGGCGGCCTCTTTGGGAGCCGGATAGTGTAGTTTATAGTCAATATTTTGTGCCACTGGGATTGGATGAGGATGATTAGATTCACGATTTCTTGAAGAAGTCGGGGATTTGGATATGGGTACAATATTGTGATCGGTTTGTGGCAGTGTCCGCCGGGGGTGAAACCCCAGTCTCATAGCTAAAGTCGCTTGGAACTGAGATGTTACACCATTCTCAAGAACAGGCTTTCCGGCCTGTTCCACAAGAGATGAATTTTATTGTGGAACAGGCCGGAAAGCCTGTTCATAAAAGATTTATCGAGAAGGGTGCAAGATGTCAGTTGGAACTCAGATGTTACACCCTTCTCAACTAGCCATACTGCCAGCCACTAAGGATCGTGGATTAAATAACTTCGTAGGTTGGGCCCGTGGAACGAAACCCAACAATCAAGCGTGGCGTTGGGCGGAGTGAAACGCAGGGTTCGTCCCTCAACCCAACCTACAAAAAATGCAAGTTATTTAATTCTCATTCCTAACAGTGATCTCAAAACTGTGCTTATGAGCTAGACTCTGGGTACGATCGATATTAATTAACAGACCCAACACTACCAAAGATAGCAACAAAGTTTCTCCGACAGTCGCAGATTTCCTAAAGCCGGCCGACTTGCTCAATCAGTTAAAAGCCATACGCAAAAAGTCGAGGGCGGACTTGGCAGATATGGAAGTTGTTTGGGACATATTAGAAAACCATCAGCACGAAAGTTCAGCGGAAAACTAACCTTCTTGCTGTGCGATGAACCTGAAACCCTTGATGTATATAGGATAGAAGAAAAAGCCCGTGACGAGATTTGAACTCGTGACTTCCTCCTTACCAAGGAGGTACTCTACCACTGAGTTACACGGGCATAAAAAATTAAGAACCTCCAATTAAAAAATTAATTTTTAATTCTTAAATTTTAACTTTTTATTAAATTGAGGTGGGCCGAGCTAGATTTGAACTAGCGTAGGCGTAGCCAGCGGATTTACAGTCCGCCCCCATTAACCGCTCGGGCATCGACCCATTTCCATCACAGTTATACATCCTAGCACCAGAATCTTTATTTGCAACATTATATTTAAAACTCTAATCATTTAGCTGAGAACACATAAGTGAGTTAGGGGCTGACGGGAAAATTGAACACTGTTTAAGGTGTGCATTGCTAAGTCTAGGCTGGGTGCGTGCCCGGAGCACCCTAAGTCTAGACTAAGAGAAAATCCCTAATTCACTAATTCCCCGGTTTCTTGCAGGGAGTGCAGGCGGCGGTAAATACCTTGTTGACTCAAAAGTTCTTCGTGGCTGCCAACTTCGACGATTCTACCGCCGTCGAGTACGACGATCGCATCGGCTTCGCGAATTGTACTCAGTCTGTGGGCAATAATTATGGTGGTGCGCGTACCGAGAATATTTCGCATGGCTATCTGGATCGATCGCTCGCTTTCATAGTCCAAACTAGAAGTAGCCTCATCAAAAATTAACACATCCGGCTCCACCAACAGCGCCCTGGCAATCCCCAACCGCTGCCGCTGGCCGCCGGACAACCGCATTCCTCTCTCCCCGACCACGGTATAGTAACCTTGGGGCAACAGCCGCACAAAATCGTCTACTTTGGCAATGCGACAAGCATCCTCAACTTGCTCGAAAGTGGCGTTTCTGTTTCCGTAAGTCAAATTTTCCAGCAAAGTACCGTTAAAAACGTCTACTTCTTGGTGGACAATGGCTAAACGCTGGCGGTAGCGAGTCACGTCTAAGCTGCGAATGTCTTCGCCGTCGATCAGAATGCGGCCGGAGTTGGGTTCAAAGTAGCGAAACAGAAGTTTAACTAAAGTCGATTTCCCGGAACCCGATCGCCCGACTAATGCTACAGTCTGACGGGGATGAATCAACAAATTCACATCTTGCAAAACGGGTTTTTGACTGTCGTACCCGAAGGTCAAACCGCTGATCTCAACTTTGCCGGTAAATTTATAAGGTGGCTGTGCCGATCGAGCATTTTCTGCTAAATTAACCGCATCAACACCGTCGGGCGTTTGCATAAACTCGTGGAACCGGATCATTGAAGAATAACGCCGCGCCAATGATTCGGCGATAATGCTAATCGGACGCAGTTGGGAATATGCCATGCTTGCCAGGGTGTAGACGGTAACAAAATATCCGAGGGAAATTTTGCCTGCAACCGTGGCTGCTAGGCTAAAACCAAGAACTGAAAACAAACACAACTGGACGATCGTCTGCTGATATGTCCCCAAGGTGACGTATCCTTTGTGAATGCGGTTGATCACGACTTTTAATTCGCGATCGAGTCTGGTGGTTTGCCTTTTGAGTTCCTCGCTTTCTGTGGCAAAAGCTTTGACTGTTTTGATGTTGGTGATAATTTCCGAGTTGCGGCTTTCGGTATCTTCGATGTATTCATCGAGAATTTCTTCCCGCGCAGTCACCTGTTGCAAGCCTTTGAGGGTGAAACTGAGGATAAATAGGAATGAAACCAAAATTAATAAGCCAATCCGCCACTCAATTAAGCAGATAACGGCAAAAATGCCGATTAAGCGGACGACTTCGGGGATGAATTCGCCGGCAATTTCTGGGTAAGTCCAAGTATGGTTGGCGATGCCTTTGGCGATGCGGCTGGCAATCCGTCCGGCGTTGTTTTCGTCGTAGAATTCTAGGGGTAAGGTGAGGATTTTGCCGATCGCACTTCTCATTCGATCGCGTCTTGCCCTCAATGGTATCGCCCAGTGGAACCAATTTGCTACCCAAGGCTGGATCGGTGCTTTGGCTACTGTTACCAGAAAAATTATGCCGAGCAAGACGGATAGCGATAATATTTTGTTGGGTGACTGCTGGGTAACAGAGGCGATCGCTGCTATGAGTTTTTGCGTTACTGTATCTGTAGGTTGACCCGACAATACGTTTAATATTTGACCGATCGCGTAAGGAACAAGCAAATCGGCTAGTGCCAAAATGCTGGATGCGCCTATGCTGTAAACTGAGATTTTCCAGTAGCGACTGTAGTATTGGAAAATGTCCTGAAAGCTTGCCATAAATTTGTGTTGAGATACAACCCTTGCAAACACTTGCATTTAAAACTGCGCTCTCGGCGCGCTTTGTTTACAATTGTACTACAAAAGTAGTCGATCGGGGAGTCAATCGATTTTAGATTTTAGATTTTAGATTTTAGATTGACTTGCGCGAGATAAAGGCGGGGGACGCAAGGATTTTAGATTTTAGATTTTGGATTGATTCCACGGATAAATCACGTGGCGGGTACCACATGAAGAAATTCGCTTGTCATCTTGGATCATGCTAGCGACTCGCCCGATCGGGTGATTTATGGCAATCATTCGATCATCAGCAATCGATCCGCATTCCTGGGCAATCAATTCCAGACTAAGGGCAAAAAAATGCAAAAGACAGAATTTTTCTTAAATTCTGCCTTCTGAGCAAGGCCTTACAGCATATTCGGTGGTTTATGAAGTACAGTAGAAACCTTAATTGTGTGCTGTTAATCCTCCGGGTGCGTCGCTACGAGATATTGGATATAACTTACAGATTGACGGGTGGCGACGCACCTTACACGGGCCATCAGATTATGTGTACCACATATACATGGAATATGCTGTATAAGTTTTACCTTTGAGTAGTCTGTTAGCTGAAGGTGTAGGCTGATTGCAGCGCCCACCAGATCAAGAAGCCGATTCCGCCGGCAATGACAATCGCCGAAATGGCGATCGCTATAGGACTGTCAGCTCCCTTGAACTTCATGATTCCGCGATTTAAATCTGACATGACAGTGTTCTCCCACAATTCCAGCTTGATTGTAGCTTTGCCGTGGGCCGATGGCGGTCAATTTTCACGGCAATTACTGATTTGGTTAACGATCTGGCTGCTGAAATTGCAGGTGGGGAGTGGGTTTGGGGGGGTTTACTGGGTTTGTGAAAAAAAACTTACTAAAAAGACTTGACAAATTTAGAGAATTGAGACAATATTGTTAATACCGCAGGAAATGCGGGTGTAGCTCAGTGGTAGAGCGTCACCTTGCCAAGGTGAATGTCGCGCGTTCGAATCGCGTCACCCGCTTTAGAAGATAAAAAAATCAAGGAAACCGGAAAGTAGATCAAGAAAGTTTTCGGCATAGTCCTAATGATGGTTGAAAATACCTAAGTTAGTGGTAAGATTGAATGCAGAACTTGCAAGTCAAAATTGCCGATCGGGCAATATCTCGGAATAGGCAGTTGAAAGCCTCGCTTTGGCGGAATTGACAAGTTTGATTAAGTGGATATGTTAACGATTATTTTTGCAAAAACGCTTTTTTTATCTGATCGCTAGTGCCATCTCAAAAAGCTCCCAAGATTGACTTAAACGATGAGTACCCCTGTCCTTGCCGACGCCGGGGTCGTCTAGTTCCCATAACGTTGACAGAAGCCTTTGGCTGCAACCGCTGTCAACAAATATTTGTATTGGACGAAAGTGGAGACGTGATCGAGCAACTATCAACGAACTATCCTTACAAGCAGGCTTGGCGGTGGACAGGGCACCAGTGGAACAGAGCGCATCCGGGTTTGAAAGCCCATTACTTGCCACTGGCTTTGGGTATGATATTGGTGCCGCTAGTGATTTGGTTGCCCTTGGCGCTACACTCGCCGGGCCCGAATATTATTCTGTGGGCAATGGTCGCCGTGCTGCTAGCAATGCTGCCGGCGCTGATGGTATGGCTGGCTTACAGGCGTTAGCTAGATGATAATAGAGGATTTTACCCATTCATCAGATGCCGCAAATGTCGCGCGTCGCGCTTATCAAGCTTCTTTGGAGTTGGCGGCGACAAAGAGTGCCGATCGCGCTGCAGCTTTGCAGGCGATGGCGGGCTCGCTGAAACGCAGACAAAATGACATTTTAGAAGCAAATACTCTGGATTTAGAAGCGAGTCGGGACATGGCGATTCCCGAATTGATTGTGGAGTGGCTGAAGCTGACGCCGGAACGGATCAAGACAACTGTGCAAATTCTGGAACGGTTGGGGGAAATGCCAGATCCGATCGGCAGGGTGATCAATGCTTCTTATCAGGTCGATCGCTGTCAGGTTTACTGTCAGTCGCTACCACTGGGGGCGATCGCTCTAATTTACGAGGCGTTTCCAGAGTTGGGGGCGATCGCCGCGGGTTTGTCTCTCAAAAGCGCTAACAGTTTGATTCTAAAAGGCGGCAGCGAAAGCTGGCAAACTAATGCTGTAATTGGGGAAGCTTTGGTGTCGGCGATCGATGAGGTAGGTTTGCCATCGGGATGTTTGCAGATACTGCCGCCTGATCGGGGCGCTTCGATCCGAGAATTGGTCACTCAAGACCAATATCTCAATTTAATTATTCCCTACGGTAGACCAAGTTTGGTGCAGCAGGTGGTAAGGCTGTGCACAGCACCAGTTTTGAGGTCGGCAATGGGAAATTGTTACCTTTATTGGTCGCCGACTGGTAGTTTGGAGATGGCAAGGTGGATGATTTTGGACAGCCATCAAAGCGTGCCCGATCCTGTTAATGCGATCGAGAAAGTGCTCATCGATCGCAACCAAAAGCCTTCTTCCTTAGTCAGGCTGTGGAACAGTTTAAAAGAAAAAGGCTTTCAAATTAGCGGCGATGCGGATCTCGTCGCAGATTTCCCAGAGTTGAAGCTGGCGGAAACATACGAGTGGACTCAACCGTATTTAAACAAAACCATCGCGTTTAAAGTTGTCGATAGTTTAGAGATTGCGATCGGCTGGATCAACCGCTACAGCAGCGGTCACGCTGACTGTATTGCCACTGAATCTTACTTAGAAAGTCGCCAATTTGCTCTGGATGTTAACAGCGCCTCAACTTTTATTAATGCCTCACCTCGGTTTTGGCGCTATCAAAATCGGGGAGATGCGATATTTTTGGGAATGTCCAACCAAAAAGGTTATCGTCGAGGATTGATCGGGTTAGATACGCTGACGACAATTAAAGAAATTGTTCAGGGAAACGGACTTTTTTAATCTTATAGGTTATTTAGAATTGGTTATTGAGATTAAACCAAACTCAAAAAATGGGAGACTATTATCGATGCGTAAGCCTTTAATAGTTGTTCCAAAAATCTTTTTATAGGATACAATAATATCTTGGTAGAACAATCAGGCAGCCTTGATCTAAAGCAATTTGATCACAAGCTCCCGGATAGCCGCAGTGGAGACAGATAAAATCTCCGCATCCTAACAATAAGCCGCCGGATTTATGTGTGGGTTCAATCTAAAATCGGGTACGGGATCTAATTAAATTTAGAAACTTATTAACTCACATGAAAATACTCTTAGCTATCACATGAAATCCGAAAAAACACTCAATACTCTAGACAATACCGCAACGCCGACTTTAGGCAAAGAAACGCTAATTCACCACTCGGTATATGTTAAAAAATTGCGTCCGCTGCTGCCATCAGATGCCTTTGAACCAGAGCCTAGCAAGTTAGCAATACTATTCATCAACGCTGCTATTTTATTGCTGGGATGGGGAATTGCTGCTAATCTCGATCGCTGGCCTGTCTATCTTTTAGGGCTGTACTTACCTTTAGCCGTCATCATGGGCAATAGTATCATAGTTTTGCTATTTAGCTCCCACGATTTGATGCACGGTAGCGTTCAGAAAAAGTCGCGCCTCACTTATCCGATCGCCTTTTTGGGACTAAGTATGCTGTTTATGCCGCCTACTCAGTGGAAAAATCTGCACAACCTCGTACATCACAATAACACGAATTCTGTGGCAGACCCCGATCGCAACTATCTGTACCAGCAACCAGATACTTGGGGAAAATGGATTCAAAATCTGTTTGTCCCGTCGGTAGAAGTAAATCCGGTGTGGTTAATTGTAGGGATGGCGGGTTCGTGGTTAGTGCATAATTTCCGCAATCTCACCTCGGTGCTGTTATTTAACGATAAATCTGTTGATTACGTACCGGCTGCCTTTACAGTTAGTCCTAAAGATAGATTGACAATCGCATTTGAATGTCTGGGAATTTTAGGAATTCATGCGAGCATTTTATTCTACCTAAATTTTCATCCGCTCAAAATCGCCCTTGCGTACTTTTTGCCGATCGCAATTGGTCATGCAGGCGCAATGTTTTACATCTATACCAACCATATGGGTTGCCGGATGACCGCGATTAATGACCCGCTGATCAACAGTGCTTCTGTGCGGGTTCCTAAAATATTTGACCTGCTGCACTTGAATTTTTCTTACCACACAGAGCATCATATTTTCCCCAGCATCAACTCAGACTATTATCCGATGGTGCAAGAGTTGTTGCAAATTCACTATCCCGGACGCATGAATTTAATCGATGCTGGAGAAGCTTGGCGGTTGCTGATGCAAACACCACGGCATTATCAAGATGAAGTCACATTCACAGATTCTGCGGGTACAATGGCCGTGAATTGCTCGATTGTTGAAGACTATAAAAGCTGAGAATTCGCATTGTAACTCACATCTTGAATTATGCTGAAGAACAGGCTTTTGTGCCTGTTCCACCAAGAATGAATTTTATTGTGGGGAGTAGGGGTTGGGCGTCTCGCCTGCCCCAAAAATACACTCCTACATACTGATGCTATTTAGCACCAACGAAGGCTTGAGAGCAAAATAAGGAATGACTCGTTTTTGATTGTTAGCATCAATCCTTTGTTCTGCCATATTCAAATTTTGCTGGAACTGTCTGGCTAAAAGTTGGATCGGGGTTCCCGCAAAAACTTCGTCGAAGCTCATCCGGTAGAGTTCTCGGAAAGATTTATCGTAATAACCCAAACGGTCATATCGATAAGCTGACAAAATAAACATAGTTTTCAGTTGCTCAGCCGCTCGTTTGTACGGAGGAAGCAACCGTAAAATATCCTTTTCTGTAATCACTTCGAGATTGCCAGAAGCGGTAATTTTGGGAATGTCCCGGTAGGCTGCCAAGGGCATATTGGCGGCAAAAGCCATGTATTCGTACTGGGGAAAATTGACGGCTGAATGCTGCGGGCCGCAGGTGAAAATTACAGTTGTGACAATTTTAATTAATTGTTCAACTGTGTCGATTTTGCTGGGCATTCCTTTGACTTTACCGCCGTTATCAGAGGCTAATTCTTGTGCCCAGGTTTGCAGTTCCACATCTTCTGCGATCGCCTCTTTCGTCGGGTAAAAGTGTTTGAGATAGCCGGAGACAAAGGTTTCGATCGCATTCCACAGTAGCAATCCATCATCTCGGTAAGGGTAGTGAGGCAGTTGATTTGGATCGTCCATTTCCCGATTTTTCAGTTCAGTTGGGAAGGCAAATTGATCCAGACTCCAGTTACTGCAAGCCTCTCTAGCTATTTCCATTGTCTCTGGCAAGCTACCGCTTAGCAAGTCATCGACTGGCCCGCCCGGAGCGATCAAATAAGAACGCGCCAGCTCGTTGTTAGTCAACATAAACCGAAAGTGCGGTTTCAGCAGCAGGCTAAGGGGGTGATTTTTAGCCAACTGTCGGGCGGTGACGATCGCGATTGGTTCCATCACCAAATGAGTTCGACCTAAATGCGAGCTCATTTCGTGGTGATTGGCATCTGCTACTTGCACGCAGAGTTTCGCAAACAGCCAATCCACAGGAGGATCGAACGGGGTGTAAAGATGGCTATTTGGGGTCGGATCTAGTTGAATGGCGATCGGCACCAGTTCACCGCGATCGCGGATTCCCGTCCACCGCCAAGCGAAAAAAGCTCGCGGTTTCGGCAAGAATTTTCTGCCTTTTTCATAGCTGCCACCTCCTATTTTTGAAGGCGCGCGATAGTGTTGGTCGCTACCCGTATAATCGGCAATGTAAATGTTTTTTTGTTGCAACTCTTGGCCCAGATCGAATAATGGGTGAAAGCTGGAAATTTGTCCCAGTGTTTGCGCCCGAGGATCGCCGGCATCTAACAAACGAAGCACCATCGGATTTGCTCCAGACAGGCGCTGTTCTGCAAAAGAGCGATCGGTTTGGTAGATTTTGGCAACAGCAGGTAGCGGCAGCAGAGTAAAGAAATCTTCATAGTCTTGGAGCTCGTCGAGAGGATCGAGAAAACTTCTCGAATCGGCCGCCAGCATATTTCCTGGAAGTTCCGATGTTGCTAGTATCCGCTCTCCAATATACTTGCTCGAAAAGTTCTCGACTGGTGGCACATCTTTCAATAATGCCAAAGGTGATAAACTCTCAAAGTCAAACTGATAAGCTTGTTGCTGCCGATTCAAGGAATCGCGACGCTGTTTTTGGTTCGGGTCGTCTTGAGGAAGAGAAGGTTTCATATTGTCTACCATTGTATAAATCAACTCTCTTTTTGTAGTAAAATATCGGAGATCATCACTACCGATCGAGGATGGAATTTAAAAAGTATTGTGCAGGCTCACGCTTGATATAGGTCTTATTCACCGATCGATAATCTTATTCCGGATTTTTTAAAGCTCAGAAAAATTCCTCAAAAGAAGGCAACACTTCTCGATCGCCCTAAATCTATGTTGAAAGGTTTCATCCTCCCGATAAGTAGCTCGCACTCAAGAACCCCGACTTCTTTGAGATGTCGGGGTTCGGGGAGTTCGGTTTTTTGAGCTGAGTCTACTCATTAGCGGTTAGGCACGAACCATTAAATATTGACCGTTGCCGTTATATTCGCCCTCGCAACTCGCGAAATTAGACACAAACCAAATCAAGTAAAACCGCCAGATGCGGCGAAATTTGGCAGAGTCGATGCCGTAGTCCAAATCTTTGACTATTTCCTGAGAATCGTCAAAGTTTTTCAACCAGTTAGCAAACGTTGTGGAGTAATTGTATCCGTTGAGATACCATCTTTTAATGGTCTTGAGGTCTTTGTTGTGGCTGGGAATTGCATCATATTTCCAGTAACGGCCGTGGGGAAAAATGTATTTGTGGGTGAAAACGCTGGATATATTGTTGGGAGTGCGAACTGTGATGATGTGAATGAAAACTTTGCCGTTATCCTTCAGGAAAGATTCTAGCTTTTGGAAAGCTTTCGTTAAATTGCCTATATGCTCAAAAACTCCGATGGAGAGAATTTTGTCAAATTTGGTCTCGAAGTTGGCGTCGTTAAAATCGCCTTCATATAGGGTAAATCGACCTGAACTAAGGTAGCTTTCGGGCTCTTGCATCTTCTGACGCATATACTCGCATTGGTGGTGGCTGAGGTTAATGCCAGTAGACTGGACATTGGGGAATTTGGAAAGAATGTAATTGGGAACGCAACCCCAGCCGCAACCAAAGTCTAAAATATTGTCGCCATCTTGAATCTCTAGCTTCTCAATCACATCATCAATCATCTGCATTTGCGCTTGTTCAAGGTTGGCTGCTCCTTTTTCCCACAATCCCATGCTGTATTTAGGATAAATAAGTTTTCCATCGCCTAACATCGGATTCAGCATTGCTTGAGGTAAGTCGTACTGAATCTTCATTAAATCCCGCGGCCCTTCGGCTGTATGGTCTGTTTCTGTTAGTACCCATTCGTAGGGTGCAAGCAGGGAGGGGAAATGCTTAAAAAAGACGGGCATACAGGTATCAAAAAGCGATCGCAATACTGAATCTGCGACTTCTAATCCGTTGATGTAAGACTCTGCTACTGCCATTTGCACCGTGTTAACTGCACTGACTGCGAGGCGGGTTGCTCCGTAGGCGATCGGACTTTTGCTATGTACATCTCCCACGATGGGAATGTGTTTTTCGATGCTTTGTAGGACTGTTGATGAAGTCATGGTTATATTGGTTTTAAAGATGCTGCTATTCTATCTCACGAAAATTAGCTGGTTGTTAGAGATCCAAAAAGCTGAAACTATTGTCAAGTCAGGTTTGCACAGCAAAACATCCCAAAATCCTAAAAACATATGGCGCTTGAAGGGGATTTGATAACGGATTTATCTGGCTTTGGGTGATCTTAATTTTATTAAGAATTATGTCAGTCTATTTGAGATTTGAGATTTGAGATTTGAGATTAACTCCAGAGCTTGAATTGGGGTATTTTTACGCTGAGATTAAAATTTTAGTGTTCAGTTATACCATTTTAGATATTAGAATTGAAAATGAATGATGAGCTAAGAGTTGGACTCTTGCCTAGAGTTGCATTCTTTTTTTAAACTGGTGTCAATCGATTTTAGATTTTAGATTTTAGATTTTAGAGGCGACCCCACGGATAAATGCTCTTTCTTGAGGATTTTCGATTTTCGATTTGGGATTGATTTGCGCGAGATAAATCACGTGGCGGGTACCACATGAAGAAATTCGTGGTCAGTTGGGCGCTTGAGGTGAGGAAACGAGAAGCAAGTGCCGATCGCGACTTATAGTTAAGGTATCAGGGATACAGAAAAAATGCCCAGAAACCGGGTTTGCATACAGGTTCACTGCAATAACAGATGTCCGCGAGATTTCTCGCTAATTAGCTAGACGCGCCATATATGCCACAGATTCACTATCTGCCGGACGATCGCACGATCGAGATAGACGACGACGATATAATTCTCGAAGCTTCCCTGCGTGCCGACATTCCCCACACCCACATCTGCGGCGGTAGCGCCCGATGTTCGACTTGCCGGGTATTGATTGTCGAAGGTTTGGAATTTTGTTCTCCCCGCACTTCGCCGGAAGAGGAACTTGCCAAAAAATTGCGCCTAGAACCGGAAATTAGGCTAGCTTGTCAGACACAGGTTGCGGGCGGCAGGGTGATTTTGCGCCGACTGGCGATCGATTCTGAAGACTTGGAATCATTTAACGACGAAATGGTCGGAAAGTTGATTTCTAATCCTGTGGGTCAAGAGAAGAAAATTGCAATTTTGTTTGCCGATATTCGAGGGTTTACTGCGTTTGCAGAATCGCTGTTGCCCTACGATATAATTTATGTTTTAAATCGCTATTTCCAAAAAATGGGTTATGTTATCAACCGCAACGGCGGGATGATTAATAATTACATGGGAGATGGTTTTATGGCGCTGTTTGGGTTGGAAAATTCAGACAAGGCGGCCCAACAAGCAGTGAGGGCTGGGGTGGAGATGCTGGAGGAACTAGAGAAACTCAATCCCTATTTTGAGACTTTATACCGTCACCGGTTGCGGATTGGGATTGGCATTCACTGCGGCTGGGTGGTTGTGGGGAATTTGGGGGCGTCGAAGAGTCAGACAGTTACGGCGATCGGGGATGCGGTGAATTTGGCCAGCCGGATCGAGGCGGCTAATAAGCAAGTAGGAACAAGTTTACTGATTTCCGAGGAGACTTATCAGGAAGTGAAAGAATTGGCGATCGTCGATCGGCGCGTATCCGTGCCAATTCCGGGGAAAAGTGGCGAATATCCGCTGTATGAAGTAGTCGGGATGCCGCCGCTGCCCGTGGAAATCGAAGAAGTTTCTGAGGTAAGGGAAGGTTCTATTTGGCAAAGTTTTGTCAATAAATTGTTGGCTTTGTATGCTGTGGCGTACAATTGGATTAGGAAAATTTGGAGTCACATCAAAAAACTATAGAGCAACTTTTTGGAGTTTGGTTATTTCCTCAATAATATGAATATTCCCAATTCAATTGTCCGCATTTTTATAATGCTCCCGAACGGTCAGATCGTCGCACAAATGCGAGATAATATTCCAGGTATTGCAAGCCAAGGAATGCTTTCTACTTTTGGTGGTGGCGTGGACATTGGAGAAAGTCCACAGCAAGCAGCAGTGCGAGAACTGGAGGAAGAAACTAGCATAAAAAGCGATTGCAAAGTTGAATTTATCACAACTTTTCTTTACATAAAAAACAAGAATCCCGAATTTATCCAAAAAAATCACCTATTTTTGGCAAAAGTTAGCAATATTGAAAAAATTGAAATTCAAGAAGGTGTGGGTTTTGTAGTTTTGAGAAAAGATGTCGATTTCGAGAAAGTCAATGCAGGGGAGGGGACTCAAATGGCTTGGAAATTGTTGCAAGAATATTTAAAATCAAATAACCTGTGTATGTAGGGTGCAGAGTGCGTAGCTTACACCATAGATAGACAGTGAAAAAAATCCTCTCTTGCGTAAGTTCTATTTATTTCCGACTGCTTAGCTTTTCCCCGCTAGGGGGATGAAACTATAATAGAGAACTTCTTTACGATGCTGTCAACTACGAATTCAGAGTACGAATCATTACTACAACGCGCGATCGCGATCGCCGCCAAAGCTCATGATGGACAGGTTGATAAGGCAGGCAAGCCCTATCTATATCATCCCCTATTTGTGATGGAAAATGTAAATTCTCTAGACCAGAAAATCGTAGCGGTTCTACACGATGCGGTCGAAGATTCTGAACTTACACTCGACCAACTCAGAAGCGAAGGTTTTCCTGAATTTATAGTAAAGGCGATCGCCGCAATTACCAAAATAAAAGGAGAAGCTTATGCAGCTTATTTAGAACGTGTGATTGCAAACCCGATCGCACTGCGAGTCAAAATCGCTGATGTTACTCATAACCTAGATATTCGTCGCATCGCCAATCCGACAGAGGCAGATTTTCAACGCATTGCAAAATACCAAAAAGTCCTCCGTCAGTTGCGTGCCGCCTTAAAGTAATTATTAACCGCAGATATCCGCCTTCATCGTGGCACAGGCATCTTGCCTGTGCGATATCTAGGCATCATGCCTGTGCGATATCTGCGGTTAAAAAAATCCCCAAATCTAAGCCATCACCATCCCCCCATCCACATTAAAAACCTGCCCAGTTATATAAGCAGCCGCCGCATCTGCCGCCAAAAACTTCACCATCCCCGCAACTTCCTCAACTTCCCCATATCTCCCCAGCGGAATATACTTCAAAATCTCATCAGACTTGACATCCTTAGTCATATCTGTAGTGATAAAACCCGGTGCAACTGCATTCACAGTAATCCCGCGACTCGCCAACTCTTTCGCCACAGTTTTAGTAAATCCAATTACCCCAGCCTTTGCCGCACTGTAATTAGCTTGTCCCGGATTGCCCATTTGTCCAGCAACCGAAGCAATATTAATAATTCGGCCGCTTCGCTGTTTCAGCATGATTTTACTGGCAGCTTTCGCACACAAAAACACGCCAGTTAAATTCAAATCAATCACCGCTTGCCAATCTTCCAACTTCATCCGCAGCAGCAAAGTATCGCGAGTAATGCCCGCATTGTTCACCAAAATGTCAATCCGTCCCCATTTTTCCATGACATTACTGGTGAGTAAATCTACTTGCTCAGTTTTCGAGACATCTGCTGCAAGTGCGACAGCTTCTCCTCCAGCAGCGACTATTTCTGCTACCACCTCATCAGCAGCCGCACTCGAACTCGCATAGTTGACGGCGACTTTAGCGCCCTCTGCTGCTAGGGTTAAAGCAACGGCGCGGCCGATTCCCCGCGACGCACCGGTCACGACAGCAACTTGACCCCGCAATCTCTGAAAAGTCTCTGGTAATAGTTCCATAATTGTATCCTCGCAATCTACCAGAGAATTTTGCACTAAAATCGAGCCAGAACCCAAAAAATTATTTTGTCTTATGGCAGTTCAAAAACAGTTCAGCAGTTTTGAAGAGTTACTATCGGGCTCTGACTTGCCGGTGTTGGTAGATTTTTACGCTACTTGGTGCGGGCCTTGTCAGATGATGGCACCGATTTTGGAGCAAGTGAGTGGTCAGATGAAAGACAAGCTGATGGTTGTCAAAATTGACACCGATAAGTACGAACAGTTGGCGTCGCAGCATCACATTTATGCTTTGCCGACTTTGGTGTTGTTCAAAAATGGCGCTGAGGTCGATCGCATTGAGGGAGTGATGCAAGCGGCGCAGTTGATCGATCGAGTGCAACCTTTCTTGTAACCGGAGTCAATTATCTCACACGTAGGGTGTGTCAGCCCATATCTGATTCATTATGAATAAGATAATCCTAGTTGACGCACCCTACTGATGAAGACTCCCAGCCACGCTATTATCAATCTGGCAATTCTCGGCAAACCGCAACTGCCGCAAGCTAATCTCATTATTGCGATCGGCGGAATCTTACCCGACATCCCAATATTTTTATTTTACTTTTGGGCGAAATACATTGCTCGCTTGCCCGAAGCTACAATTTGGTCAAAAGCATATTATGAGCCTTTTGTACAAAATATTGTGGCTCTGTTTCATTCAATTCCCCTTGCGGTTATTGGTTGGCTAATTGCTTATTACTTTGGGTGGCAAAGCGTGCAAATTTTGTTTATCAGCATGATACTACACTCTCTGGGAGATTTGCCTGTCCACAATGACGACGCTCACCGCCACTTTTTTCCGTTCAGCAATTACCGTTTTATCAGTCCGTTTTCTTATTGGGATAGAAAGCACTACGGGTCAATTGTTTCTGTGGTTGAAATGTTGTTAGTGCTGCTGTCAACTTTCCGGGTTTTTGGTTTTGTTAATTCTTATGCTGGTAAAGTATTGTTGATTTTGGTGAATGCTTTTTACATAATTGGAGCGGTGTCTTTTTACGTCCGTTCTTTAGTTTCTCGTTCTTAATTATGCTACTGGAAGTTCGATCGCGATATTAGAGAAATTGTATTTGCGGCATTAAGGGCGATCGTACTGGGAATCTAGAACACAATGTAAAGTTTTATAACAAAAATCCACATTTCTGCCTCAACAGCTTGACAAAAACAATTTTCTTATGGTGAGATACTAAGAATCACAACAAGTTACTGTATCGCTTGTTCGCATCTTAATGAAATTTTCCAATAAATCGCCCTTCAACAGTCAAGAGCCGTTCCCTATTGGTGAAACGACCTTAATACCTGAATTCGACCTAAATACCGCAAACTTACTCAATCCTCAAGCCCTTAGCAGCCCTACCCCAGAGCCAGCACTCCCCGGACTTCCAGACAGTTTTAACAATAACCCCGAAGACACCGCAATCTCCTCCAAATCCATCAATTTTAGCCCCAAATTAAAGGATTTCAGTTTTACCCCCCCCCGTAAAAAAATCTCTTGAACTCGATACTCTCACTGGCGAACCTGTAAACGAAAGACAAATCGACTACTTCGGTAAAGAGGGTATTTTTGCGGAAAGACGCGCATCTCAACTCGCTCCAAATGCGGCAAATCCCAAAAATCCTCCACTGATTGAAAGTGCCGAAGTCAAATTCAAAGACGCAAACAATCAACCTTTTGAGAACAATCTACCAGTTTTGTTTCTGACGGGAAGCAACGTTTTAGCAGACAACTTTGGCGACCCCAAAGGTAGCCAATTTAGCGATTTAGTGGTAAAATTTTATGTTGGTGACCAAGCTTACGAAGGCACAATACTAACCAACCTCAGTCGCGAATTAGCAGACAATAAATTTGAAGTAGCTGTCAGAGTTCCCGACACCGTACCCTTGGGCGATTCGCGAATTGTCCTCAGTCGCAAACAGAACGAAAAAGTCAGTTCAAATCCGGCAGAACCAGCAACAGAAATTCTCTACAACAGCAATTCCTACCGGATTGAAAACGATACAGAATATGTTTTTGGGGCCCAGTGGACAGCGGATAGAATCGCCGTACTCAACGGTTCCGACCCCGAATCTGTTGTGGCGATAACGAACAGCAGCGACTTGCTAATTGGTAACATTGCTGTAGGTACGGACGATCGACTAGATAGAGCCAGAGATTTGACTGTAACTAGCGACGGTTCTCGCGTGTACGTCCCGCTGGAAGCTTCCGGTAGAGTCGCTTTAGTCGATCCGATAACCCGACAGCAGGTAGATACTAAAGCGGATGTAGCTGGCTTAAACCCGATCGATTTGCCTAGCGGTGCAACGCCTCGTTCAATTGTACTTGATTCTCGCGACCAATACGCTTACATTGCTGACGGCAAAGCTGGCGGCAATTCCATCTACGTTCTCGATATCAACCCGTTCTCATCCAAGTATCACCAAGTTACCCAAACTATCACAGTTGGTGCAGCACCTAGCGGTTTGCGACAGATGGCAATTAGCAGCGACGGAAAGAAGCTATTTGTTACCGCACCGAACGGTTTGAACAGCCAGATTTACGTTGTGAATATTGACCCCAAAGACCGACCCAGCGACCCCAGTCAGAACCCTCAAAAGTGGAATCAATTAATCGGAAATATAACAGCCGATGAAGGCGTAGAAGGATTAGCTTCTACGGTCTATCCGCTGAAGATGACGTTTACAAACAGCGGGAAAGATAGCAAAGGATTTGGGGTACTGGATATTACTAATAATGACCCGGTAAGTTTTGCTGCTACTACTCGCTATACAAATTTAGGGTTGGGTTCCGACTTTGATTACTTCGATGTGAATGAGGGAGTTTCGGTAACGGTTTTACCGGATGCTAGCTATGCGTTTGTTGTGGGTCGCAATGCGGACGCGAAATTTTTCGGTCAGGAATTGCCCAGCGTGGATGGAGACCCCCGGGCCGGGAGCAATATCGGCATTATCAAAGACCCGCTGACGAATCCGCAATTAGTAGCAGCAACTCGACCAATTCCCGACGGATTTGCTACTGATTTAGCGCTTTCAAGTGATAGCAAGTACCTCTATGCTTCCTATCCCAATTTGAGCGGTGCTAATGGGAAGGTGTATGTCTTTGACACTGAAGAATTCGTGAAAACAGTGACAAACCCCGCTCAATTTCAAATTGATGCTAAAGGTCGGGGTGTCGGGCTGCCTTTGTTCGACAGCACTACGGCACGAAATGCTACGGTTGCTGACCTTTCCACAGTGCCCATTGATAATATTAACCCAGCGGTTAGTATTGCTGCTGACTTCCAGATTCTGATTGATGCAAACAACCAGTATACTTACGGCGTGCCGCCTGGTAGCAAGCGAGCTCCTGTTTCTGCGACTAACTCTCGCGGTTTGGCGGCGACACCGCTGGATTGGTTGGATTTAACTGGGCCAGGTGAGAATACAATAAATGACTTGACTCCGACTTTTGAATGGGAATTTGACGAATTGCCCAATGAAAATGTAGAAGAAGTTAACCTCTTCCTCAGCGTATTCGATGAAGGTGAAGGACTGCTACCGTGGGATGAAGTTGTCGATTTACCAGACCCGAATGGCAACGAGTTTCTTTTCAACCAAGGATTGAGCAAACCAGAACAGTTGGATTTACTGACAAAACCTTGGAATACTTCTTTTTACCGCAGCCAAGAGAACGACTTCAACCCCAACCGAATTCTAACTGCAACTTGGCAAAGAGGTGACAACGGCATTGGCAAGTGGACTTTGGATGGCGGGCAAACATTTATTGAAGGTACAAATACCAGCTTCACGCTACCTGACAACCTCACTTTGACAGCGGGTCAGGAGTACAATTGGGCTGTTGAAGCTTGGAATAAAAATGGCAGCCGGAACATAGAGTTTGGCGATTTTTGGACGCCAATATTGACCGAGCCCGATGATGGTAATGATGTCTTCCCCAGCGTAACTGTGCTGACTCATGGCTTCAAACCTCCCTTTAGTCCTCCCTTTTTTGATAACCCTGGAATTCCTTCAGAGTTTTACCAACTGGGCAATAGTATTGCCAATGCAGGTGCTGAAGATAACGGTTTGATGATGAGGTACGACCTCGCTACTGGTTATTGGGTTCCTGTCACCAAATATGGAGCGGTTGCGCCAGATTTCCCAGCAGGTGAGAATCCAGAAGACGACGCCGACTATCTCACCAAGTTGGAGAGTTACATAGCTCCATACCTTGACAACAATCAACCGTTAGTGCTGCTGAATGACTGGTCGAACAATAATGAATCGGCAGCTCCTGATTCAGGTTTTAGCGAAGCAGTGGCAGATGCTTTCTTTACTTCTCTCGTGCAATTAGACCAACTGTTTATCGATGAAAACAGCACGGCAAAACAAGGAGCAATTTTCAATTCACCGCTGCATTTTATTGGCTTCAGTCGGGGAACAGTTGTTAACAG
>NZ_JAUBVD010000123.1:0-5495 GCF_036705675.1 Microcoleus sp. AT8-A3 | reverse complement strand
GTTAGGCTAATCGTCCTTGGATATTCTTTATCCATTTGGATTAAACGAGTCGCACTCCACGCAATTGTACTGTACCCTTGTCCAATAATTACGCCCCCCTGATATTCATGGGTTCTATCTTTTAATGTTTTAGCATCTGGTCTCCCCCATGCAGTGTGGTCAATTGCCACTAACAGATGTTCTGCTACGGGTACTTGCTGTTCTAATTGCTGGAGATACAGCAGCATCAGTTTTTTCCGGTCTGGCCTACAGTCTTGCAATGCCTCGTAAACGCTTGACCATTGACGATTAAATAATGGATTGAGCGAAAATTCGGCCAAACATGACGAATTACTGGTGGTCATCACTGCATCCATGAGCTCGAATGTTGCATCCTTGCCTCGTACCAATAACTCGTATGCTTCTTGACGAAAGTCCTTTAATCGTTCACTGTTCATTTAAGGAGTGAATAGGTTGTTATTTTTCACCCTCATTCTCTCCTTAACGGTGGCTCTAGTTTTTCTTGGGCCACCGTTCTCATCTTTAGTTAGTCTAAACTACAGTTTTTTCTGTTACCCCTATTTATTGAGCGGATACCTTTCTTCCATATTAAAAAAGCAGATAGAAAGAGGTGATCGCATAAACTAGCATTTTCAATACACCTCATCATGGCTACCAATATCAAGCAAGAGAATTTCCTCATCTCCTGACTCTGGATTCTCAACAAAATTAAATACAATCCGACAGTCATACTCCACAGAACAAGCCCAAGATCCCGCTAACTGACCTTTGAGTTTGTGTGTTTGTAGTGATGGCTCGAAAGAGTTTTCTGCCAAAAGTCTTAAAATAGCTTCAACTTTGGGCTGTAGTTCCGGGTGTTTGCGAATGAGGGCTTTGTAAGCACGTTTAAATGATTGAGCAAAGGTGATAAGTTTCAACGGTTTAGCTCCGCGATCGCTTCATTAACTGTACCTCGAAAGACCTTTCCAGATTGATAGTCTTGTTTTCCTTGTGCAATGTTAGCAGCAATTTCGGTGCGACGGCGATCGCTAAGTCTCCGGTGCATGATGACAAGTAAAGCAGTTTGTTCGTCTATAGACAAGGTTTCGATCTCGTCTAAAATGCTGTCAAATGTTGAGGTTTGCATGGTGAATTAGGTTTTGTGGCGATAATGGCTGTCTTATTTTACTTGAGTTTAAGGGAATTTGCTGAAGGCGATGGCACCTCCGATCGCCTGCTTTAAAGTTGAAGCGCGTGAAGCGAAGCTATCCCGTAGGGCATCGCCCTCCAAGTCAAATCCCTTCCACTCCATCATACTTTCAAGGATTCTCGCTGCTGTTCACTACAAGGCACTCCATAAGCAGTATACGGTCTAACATCAGGCGGTTGCAGTCCCAAAACAATTGATTTAGCCGGAATTCCCGCTGCAACTAACTCCTCAGCAATCAGGCGATCGGTATTATTTGCTTGAATCCACACCTGACCATCAATAATATCAATATGAATCACGCAATGGTGAATGCGCTGCTCGTTAAACCAACCTATATTGATTAACATATAGCGGTCATTTTCTACATCAAAAATTGTGGCGTTTTGCGTCCCACTATCACAAACGGGAATCTCAGCGTATTCAGTAAGGAGCTGTCTAACAAGTTGGCGATAATTATTTAAGCTATCCATTGTACTATTTCCTCGGTTTTTGGGTTGAAAACAACCAAATTTAGGCGGTTATTATCTAGCAATATCTGACCAAAATTTTCTCCTTCAAAAAGCTCTGTAAAAGCATTTAGTAGAATTGCCAGATACAGTTGTCTTTCTGATTCCGTCCGTTTTGCGATGTCATAGTAAAGAGTATATTTACCCAAAGCTTGCTCTAAATCTGCAATTCTAGACTCTCTGATAAAACTTTTAACTTCAACGGCTATCTTGCGATCGTTGTTCTCAGCAGCTAATAGCTGTTCGGCACCAAGATCGATCGATAGGTTTCTCTTCGCCCAAGCCAAGGGATACGGATCGTGGGTAATTGTCCAGCCAGCCTTAATCAGAGCCTGTTTGACAACTTGATGATAAATGTCTCTTGCTGGCACGATCGCTCTCTTTTGCGATCGAGGTTGACACTGACTATTATAATGTGCAGAAGTCTCAACCATTATTCGAGAAATTCAATCTCAAACAACACGATCGCCCGTAAGCGTTGCCCTCGAAGAGGATCGCCCCACCCAAATAGTCCTGAACCCACATCGAGGCCAGAAACCGGGTTTCTTCCTATATCTCTAGCCCAGAATCTGCGATTTTTCATAGAAACCCGGTTTCTTCCCGTAACTCCTACCAAATCAAAATCTGGCAATACCCTAAATATAATTAAAATTTGTTAAGATTAACTCGACCTCAGCGCCGGCATCCCATCCGCCGCTAAACCTGCCCTTCCCCAGTCCCCACAACAATGCTGCGACTCGAACACATCAGTAAAATTTACCCCACAGGCGTCGTACTCAAAGATGTCACCTGGGAAGTCAAACCGGGCGATCGCATCGGCTTAGTCGGCGTTAACGGTGCCGGTAAATCCACCCAACTCAAAATCATCGCCGGCGAAATCGAACCCACCGCAGGCGAAGTCATTCGCCCCGCCAGCCTCCACATCGCCTACCTCTCCCAAGAATTTGAAGTAGATCCGACTCGCACCGTCAAAGAAGAATTTTGGCGCGCCTTCAGCGAAGCCAACGAAGTCCACGAATCCCTGATGCAAGTCCATCGAGACTTGGAAAACTCCTCTCCAGAAAATCTCGACGAACTGATCCACAAAATGGATCGGCTGCAACGGCAATTTGAAGGCTTAAACGGCTACGGTTTAGAAGCCCAAATCGAGAAAATTCTGCCCGAAATCGGATTTGAACCCGAAGATGGCGATCGATTAGTCAGCGCCTTCAGCGGCGGCTGGCAAATGCGGATGAGTTTGGGCAAAATTCTCCTGCAAAAACCCGACATCCTGCTGCTAGACGAACCTACCAACCACCTCGACTTAGAAACGATCGAATGGCTGGAAGTATACCTCAAAGGGCTGACAACCCCAATGGTAATCGTATCCCATGACCGAGAATTTCTCGATCGGCTCTGCACCCAAATCGTCGAAACCGAACGCGGCGTTTCCAGCACCTACCTCGGCAACTACTCCTCCTACCTGCTGCAAAAAGCAGAAGCCAGAGAAGCCCAACTCAGCGCCTACGAAAGCCAGCAAAAAGAACTCGAAAAACAGCAAGCATTCGTAGAAAAATTCCGCGCCAGCGCCACTCGCAGCACCCAAGCCAAAAGCCGCGAGAAACAGTTAGACAAAATCGAACGCATCGAAGCGCCCACTGGCGGATTAAAAACTTTGCATTTTCGCTTTCCCCCCGCACCCCGCAGCGGCCGCGAAGTAGCAATAATTGAAGATTTGGTGCACACCTACGGCGAAAAAATCCTATTCTTGGGAGCCGACTTATTGATTGAAAGGGGCGATCGTATTGCCTTTCTCGGCCCCAACGGCGCGGGCAAATCAACCCTGCTACGCCTGATTATGGGTTTAGAAAAGCCTTCTGAAGGTACAGTCAAATTGGGAGGCCACAACGTCATCCCCGGTTACTTTGAACAGAATCAGGCAGAAGCCTTAGATTTGAATAAAACCGTGATGGAAACCATTCACGACGAAGTACCAGACAGGAAAAATGAAGAAGTTCGGACTTTGTTGGGCCGTTTTCTGTTCACCGGCGAAACAGTATTCAAACAAGTCGGCGCTTTGAGCGGCGGAGAAAAAGCCCGTCTGGCTTTAGCAAAAATGCTGTTGACTCCGGTGAATTTGCTGATTTTGGACGAACCGACAAATCACCTCGACATTCCGGCGAAAGAGATGATGGAAGAAGCGATTCAGAATTATGACGGTACAGTAATTATCGTTTCGCACGATCGCTATTTCATCTCCCAAGTCGCTAACAAAATAGTCGAGATTCGGGACGGAGAGTTTCGCCCTTATTTGGGAGATTACCACTACTATCTCGATAAAATAGCTGAAGAAAAAGAGCTAGCCAAGTTAGCCAAAATTGAAGCAGAAAAAGCAGCTAAAAAAGCAGAAAAAGAAGCGAAGAAAAAAGCTGCTGCTAAGCAAAAATAAACTTGCATCCCACGCAGATAAACCTTAAATCCGCGTTTATCTGCGTGCATCTGCGGTTTAAAAAGCATCTGATTCTTAACTAACCCAAAATTCGACTAATCATCTGATTCGCCTGGGACTCGTAACTCCCACCAAACAATTTAAAATGATTTAAAATGTGATAGAGATTATAAAGAGTTTTGCGTTCTTCATACCCTGAATCCAAAGGCAAAACCTGATTATATCCCCGGTAAAACTGCGCCGGAAATCCACCAAATAGCTCGGTCATCGCAAGATCAACTTCTCTATCTCCCAAATATGCCGCCGGGTCAAAAATCACCGGTTCCCCCGCAGATGTCACCCCCGCATTTCCCCCCCACAAATCCCCGTGAACTAGCGAGGGTTGAGGTTCATAACCAGCTAACAATTCAGGAATCATCTCTAATAAACGTTCTCCTTGCGGAAAATGACCTCCCCGGCGCCTAGCCAATTTTAACTGATAACCAATCCGATGTTCGGCCCAAAATTCGGCCCAATTTGCCGTCCAATTATTAATTTGTATAGTTGAGCCGATCGTATTATTAATCTCCCAACCAAAAAATCCCCTTAGCAAGCTAGAATTAGGCTCTTCTCCCCCCCTTAGCAAGCTAGAATTAGGCTCTTCTCCCCCCCTTAGCAAGGGGGGGCTGGGGGGGGTGTATTTGTGCATTTCGGCGAGTTTTCGCCCCATTTCTTCCCAAGCTCGATCGCCCCCGCGTCCTCCCAAATCCAGCCATTCCAGCACAATATAAGCGGAATTCCCCTCAGTTCCCCAGCAAATCGGCTCAGGTACTCGAATCGTCTGGGTTTCCCGCATTTGCTGCAAACCCAGCGCTTCAGCTTCAAACATCGCGACTTGGGAAGCTTGATTGATTTTCACGAAGTAAGTGCGGGAACTGCTGCTGATATAATAGCCTTGATTGATGCAGCCACCGCTGACGGAACGGCGATTGTCGATCGAAAATGTTTCTCCGGCTGTTTCAGAGATGTGCGCGGCAATTTTCTCCCACATAGCATGAAATCGTGTTGAGGGTTGAGGGCGATCGAAATTACTTTAACAGGTATAGCAAATTAAAAATTAATCAGCAAAAACAACAAAGCTTAATTAGCAAAAACAACAAAGCACCTATCTGTACAGAGAGGTGCTTTTGTTTAAAAATGGTTCCAGGGATTGAGCTATTTTCGAGCTGGAACCAGGGCGTTTAACCATCTAAAAATTAGTAGTATCTCAGTGATGCCACTGAGTATTTTGAAACTACCAAAAAGTAGTAAGGGTGAAAAACCCTGAAGACTGCAGAGAATTAAGTCATCATCATCACCATGTAGAAAGAGAGGTCAAGCCCTCGGTCTATTA
>NZ_JAUBVD010000122.1:0-5507 GCF_036705675.1 Microcoleus sp. AT8-A3 | reverse complement strand
ACGGCAAACATGGAACTTCTTCTCGGCAATCAACTGTAGATAAGTTTAGCAAACTATTTGGCACTTAAGTCCGACTCTGATAGAACTTGTTTTGTCACTACTTTACTATTTTTGACTGCAAATTGAAAAAATCAATGAAATAGTTTACATGACCGCAAGCACTTTAGTCCGGAAACCCCGGATTCATCCGTGGAGCGAAAAAAAAGCTCCCCATCCTCATCACTTGCCCCCGGATTTATCAGTGGGAGCGCTTTCTTCAATTCTTTAATCTCAAATCTAAAATCTAATATCGATTGACTTTAGGAGTAAAAAATGCTGGATTTATTTAGCTCAGGGATGATGTCTCTGTGGCTGGACATGGCTGGAGTAGGCAGTGCCGCGCCTAATGCTGCGTCAGTGCTGGCTTGGCGGGGAGGGATACCCGGGTTAGTGGTGGCCGAAGATTTGGCTTTTGGGCGAATAAATGCGGCAAATCCCGACTTGCCAGCAGAAGCGACGGTGCGGGAATATTTGAAAGAGTTGAAAGACAAGAACTTGATTGAGGGCAATCAGGGAATTTGGGTGCAAGCGGGAATGATGCCGCTGGTAAGTCAGCAGGGCAAGACGCTGATGCCTGGGGCTTCGCTGACTAAGATTGCGACTTCTCTAGCGTCGCTGGAGACTTGGGGCCCGGATTATCAGTTTGAAACGCGGTTCCGGGGAACGGGGCCGATTAGGAATGGGGTGTTGCAGGGGGATTTGGTGGTCAGCGGCGGGGGCGATCCGCTGTTTGTGTGGGAGGAGGCGATCGCCGTGGGCAATGCTCTCAATCAAATGGGTATCAATCGTGTGGCGGGGAATTTGGTGGTGACAGGCAATTTCCGCATGAATTATCAGTCCGATCCTTTGGTGGCGGGGGAGATACTGCGGCAAGCTCTTGAGGGTAGTAATTGGCCTGCGGACGTGGTGGCAATGTATTCTAAGATGGCTCCGGGAACTAGAAAGCCGCAAGTAACGGTTGCCGGCAGCGTCATTGCTGAGAAATTTGTGACTTCGGGGCGTTTGCTGCTGAAGCGCCGATCGCTTCCTTTAGCCGAAATTCTCAAGCAGATGAACGTCCACAGCGATAATGAAATAGCTCAGATGCTGGCCGACGATTTGGGCGGGGCAAAAATAGTGCAGCAGCAAGCGACTTGGGCTGCGGGGGTGCCACAGGAGGAAGTTCAATTAGTTAACGGTTCGGGATTGGGAGTGGAAAATCAGATGTCTCCCAGGGCGGCTTGTGGGATGATGCAGGCGATCGGGCGCAACCTTCAGACGACTGGGCTGACAGTTGCTGACTTGTTTCCGGTGTCCGGGCGCGATAAAGGAACTTTGGAATACCGACACATTCCGCGATCGGCTGTGGTGAAAACTGGTACTTTGGACACGGTGATTGCTTTGGCTGGAGCTATACCCACGCGCGATCGAGGTTTAGTTTGGTTTGCAATTATTAATCGCGGCACCGATTGGGACTCTTTGAGAGCACAGCAAGATATATTTTTGCAAAAATTGGTGCAGCAGTGGGGAACTGCATCGATTTTGCCAGTAGCAATTACACCGCACATTGACGGCGCCAGACCTGCCTTGGGGGCAGCAAATCGTAGCGATATTTTGGTCGGAGGTTAAGAAATAGGGGTTGAGTTGGGGTTCGGGGAAGGAGCACTGACAAAATAGCTTAGAATTGGAACAAGACTATTGTGCAAGAAGATGATCAAACTGCGATTGAAGAGATACGGGAAAAAACGCGAGACCAGCTACCGAATTGTAGCGATGAACAGTTCTACTCGCCGCGACGGCCGTCCCCTAGAAGAGCTCGGCTATTACAACCCCAGAAATAACGAAACCAGGCTGGATGTTCCAGCGATTGTCAAGCGCCTGCAAGAAGGCGCTCAGCCAACTGACACCGTGCGTGACATCCTGAGAAAAGCCCATGTATTTGAACAAGTCGGAGCCGGAGCTAACGTTGAATCCAGCACAGCAACAGTCAGCTAGTCCCAACTATGCTGGACTGGTTAAGTTTTTAATTGGGCCTTTTTTAGAGACCCCCGGCTCTTTGCGGGTTGATTGCGAACTGCACCCGCGCCAATCGCGGGTCTGGGTTAGGCTGGCTTTTGAAGATCCCGACAAAGGCCGGGTTTACGGTAGGGGCGGACGCAATATTCAGGCGATTAGAACTACGCTCGAAGCGGTGGCGCAGACGGCTGGTCAGTCCCTCTACTTAGATATATACGATGGCGAAGCGGGCGATCGTGGATCTGGCCCGCCTAGGGGCGATCGGGATCGCCCGGATCGGGATCGCCCGGATCGGGATCGCCCAGATCGTGGCTCGCGGGAGCCGCGAGGCGACTTCCGACCCCGGACGCCACCTCCGTCGCCGAGTCCCTTGGCTAGCAGAACTCCGAGAGAACAACCTCGCCGTACTAACACACCTACGTTTAGAACGAGCAGAAATACTCCCGGTTATTAACTAACTGCAGAACCCAGAAAGAATTTTAGATTTTAGATTGCCTGTTGTAGAGTTTGTATTACAAGCCCCGTTTGGTTTGAAATTGCCGGTTTTGCGATCGGAAACAAATGTAAAATTTTAAATTTCAAATGTCAGCGGCATCAGGTTCATCTAAAATCTAAAATTTCAAATCTAAAATCTAAAATTGCCTGACTTAATAGAAGGGAGATTTGATTTGTGCCTCAAGCACCAAACTCATTTGGGAGCTAAATCTAAAAGACGCCTTAGATACTAGGTAAAATCTAGTAAGGGGCGTCTTTTTGTTCGCAAATAGTGACTGGTTGAACGTTTAGTTGTTAACTTTTAATTGCTTATTTGGAGGAGATTATGTTGGCATGAATGAAAAACTAACAATAGAGTTACCGAGCACCCAAAGTGCAATGTCGCTGGCCGGTAATCAAGAAGAAAACCTGAAAATGATCTCTAAGCAAACCGGTGCTACCCTGGTAATGCGAGGGCAAGAACTGCTGATTTCTGGCACAAAAAGTCAAGTAGAATTGTGTCATAAATTAGTGCGATCGCTCTCCGACTATTGGAAATCCGGCAAAAATATTACCGGA
This sequence comes from Microcoleus sp. AT8-A3, assembly GCF_036705675.1. Classification (NCBI taxonomy): domain Bacteria; kingdom Bacillati; phylum Cyanobacteriota; class Cyanophyceae; order Oscillatoriales; family Microcoleaceae; genus Microcoleus; species Microcoleus sp. AT8-A3. The sequence goes on along the minus strand of NZ_JAUBVD010000122.1, from coordinate 2,420 downwards.
GTTGAAATCCAGACGGCGCGCCAAGCTTTGGATACCAACCGCCAAGGCGATTTACAAGACTTGCAGCGAGACGTTCTCGCCAGAACCCGCCGCGGCGAAGAAATTAGAGCCAAAACCTTCAAGCAGCGGCAATACGTCCAAGCAGTACGCACGCACGACCTGACATTTTGCATTGGCCCCGCTGGTACTGGCAAAACATTTCTAGCAGCTATTTTCGCCGTGCAAGCGCTGTTGAGCAAGCAGTACGAACGGCTGATTTTAACCAGGCCAGCCGTGGAAGCTGGCGAAAAATTAGGGTTTTTGCCGGGAGATTTGCAGCAAAAAGTCGATCCATATTTGCGCCCGCTTTACGACGCCCTGCAAGAAATGATCGACCCTGAAAAAATGGCCGATTTAATGGAAAGAGGCTTGATCGAAGTAGCTCCTTTAGCTTATATGCGGGGGCGCACTCTCAGCAATGCTTTCGTAATTTTGGACGAAGCTCAAAATACGACGCCGGCTCAGATGAAAATGGTGTTGACTCGTCTGGGCTTTCGATCGAGAATGGTAGTAACGGGGGATATCACTCAAACAGATTTGCCGCCAAACCAACAGTCGGGATTGTCAGTCGCCCAAAACATTCTACGCAACGTTGAGGGCATTGCTTTCTGCGAATTCTCTCAGGCGGATGTGGTGCGACATCCTCTAGTGCAGCGGATTGTCGCTGCTTACGAACTGCACGAAACATAGTCATTAGTCATTAGTCATTAGTTGTTGGTTGTTAGTTATTGTTGTTTTTAATTACTAATAATCAATGCCCAATGCCCCATGCCCAATTCCCCATGCCCAATTCCCAATTCCCCAATTAAATTATGCCTAATCTGAAAGAATTCTTGGAAGCTTGCGAACAATTGGGCACGCTGCGTTTAATCGTGACTAGCAGCGCGGCTGTGCTGGAAGTGCGCGGTTCAATTCACAAGCTGTTTTATGCGGAGTTGCCGAAGGGTAAATATGCCAATATGCACGCCGAAATATTTGAGTTTCACTTGAATATGGACAAAATAAAACAGGTGAAGTTTGAAACTGGTGAGGCAAAAAGAGGCAATTTCACTACTTATGCAATCCGTTTTCTGGACGAACAAAATGAGGCTGCTTTGAGCGCGTTTTTGCAGTGGGGAAAGCCGGGGGAATACGAACCAGGACAGGTGGAAAATTGGCACGAGTTGAAGGAAAAATACGGGGAGGTTTGGGAACCTGCACCTGTTGAGGCGCTTTAAAAAATCGGCTTTTCCACCTTTGAATTGCATATTGGGGGCGGGTAGGATGCCCACCCTCTACTCCCACAAGCCGAACATTTATTTTTGTGCAACAGGCAGGATGCGTGTTTCTAAGAATGGTAGAAAATATGATGTTTAAGTCGTTTGTTGTCTAATTTGTGAATTAATGAACCGCAGAGGGCGCAGAGAACGCAGAGAAGAGATAAAGAAGAGAAAGAGAGACAGAAGGTTAGTTTTTTGAATGTAATTAGGTATGAAGGTATTTTGGAGTTTTTGTTTGGTTTTGCTGGTGTTGCTGTGGGGTGGTGGTGCGAGGGCAGGGGTTTTGGGCGATCGCATATCAAGTTTTCCCAATTGGGAAAGCAAGCCTTCTATCGCTGTAGCTAAGGGAGATTTGGTATATTCCGACTGGATGGCGGGGAATTGGAATGTTTCTAGCACTTTGGTAGATTTAGCCGCTCCTTTAGCGCCAAATATTGTCACGCCAGGGTTTGAAAGCAACCGCCAGTATTTGCAGCAGCCGGTATTATTTAAAGTGCGATTTCAACCTGAAAAAAATCTTGGGTTAATTTCTAATTATACATTGAAAAAGGCTCAAAAGATTGTAGCCGATCGCACTTTTAACGGTTTGAATATTGCTAAGGCTTATTTAGGCGATGGTGGCGTACTTTCGGTGAAAGTCGATCCGACCAATCCCAACCGCCAAATTACTGTTTTGAAAGGGGAACGCCAATTAATTTCGATTGTTACCAGTCGGGGAACTGAGACGCCGAATCCTCGCGAGTTTGTGTCTACAGAGATTTCTCAGCAGATTTTTCGGGGAGAGTCTGATATTTATTTAAACGAGGTGGAGACAACAACGGCTTATCGAGTTGTTGGAGGCGGAGAAAATGGCGATTCTGCGAGTAAAAGAATTGAGGCCGATCAGGTGACAGCGATTTATTTGTCGCCGCAAGACCCGGATTATTTTGCTGCTGGGGGGCATCCTGTGGCTTTGTACCGATATCGGTTGGAGTTGGTGCGGGCATAATTCAGTTGTCATGTCGATAGGTCTAGCGATCGACTTTTTTCGCCCCTGTCTCTCCTTTCATCAGCTTTCCTAATCACACTCATCAGTTTAACTGTCGTCAAACCCCTTTACAAACCTTAACGATAGGCGTAATA
>NZ_JAUBVD010000121.1:0-5600 GCF_036705675.1 Microcoleus sp. AT8-A3 | reverse complement strand
ATTCGACTGCCAATAGCACACTGCTACAAGTTGCGGCGACTGGGGAGGTTTTGGCTCAGGTTTTTGGCGCTGATAATTTGCTGAGTAATCGGGATTTTCTCACTCTTTCTCCTTAAGACCAAAGCGCATTAAATATGCTGCATTTTTTCCTATGCTTTTAGCAACTCGGTTTATTTGATAAACCGAGTTTTTGAATGTAGCATAAAAAATAGTAATTTGGAGATTTTGGGGGTTATTCGACTCAATAATAACCAGAAAAAGGGTTTTTATTGAGTCATTTGGTCATGAAAAACAAAACAAAAAAAGTTTAAAACTACAAAAAATATAACCATTTCTTGAGTATCATATAGATGATTTGAGAGTCGGCTGATTGAGATCGATCAAATTGGGTTTGATAAAAACTCGAGTCGTAATAAAAATCGCATACATTAACCCCTTTGATACTACAAAAATACAAAGCTGTCAACTACTTTTAGGTAAAAAATATCTAATTTTACGGTAATTTATCGTAGATTGTGCTAATTTTTTTCATTTCAAAATAATTTAGGCTCACGTCTGAATTGGCGAAAAAAAAACCTGATTTACCAGCGAAATAGAGCGAACTGCTACTTTGGGAAGATGTCGATCCAAACAAAAACGAAGTAAAAATAACTTGTTAACTATGCGAAATCGAGAAATGAGCAGTTAGAAATTTCCCATTAGCAATTAACAATAATATCTACCACTGAAGATTGAAAGTTAATAGATCAAGGAGCTATGTAACTCATGAAACATTTAGGGTGCAACTACTCTTCGCCAATTCACCAATCAAGTTGCGATCGCCGCTACACTTACTGCATAAAAAGTTCTTGGAGTGGGCCGTCGTTAGTGGGTGATATGGCGCTCGATATTTCCGGTTTAACAAAAGCGACTCGGGGCGTCAAGACTACACATACAAAACATTTAGTTTGCATCGATCCGAGGGTAGAGAATTATCAGCATCTTGCCAGCGGAGTCAAACCAGGGACAGAGATAATTGTCCTCGATCGAACTCTGGACGGAGTAGAACAAATTACGGAGATTCTAGCTAAACGCAGTTTAATTGCCAGCCTTCAGATTGTTGCTCACGGCAATGAAGCTTCCGTGCAACTGGGGTCAACTTTACTGACGAATGAAAACTTATCAAAGTACGATCGGCATTTGCAGCAGTGGCGAAATGCCTTAAGCGAAAAAGCCGATATTTTATTATTATCGTGTAAGGTTGGGGCTGGAAAATCCGGGATTGCTTTCGTGCGGAAGCTGAGAGAATTAACAGGCGCAAATATAGCGGCTTCCAACAATCTAATTGGTAGTGCCAAATTAGGAGGAAACTGGCAATTAAATGTTACAGCAGGACGAGTAAAAACAGCAATAGCCTTTGAAACAAACACCCAGGAAAATTACAGCGCTGTCCTCATTAATTTAGTGGATGAAAGTTTTCAAGATGCAAGTCTAATCGGGCCTTGGATCTCTGGGGTAACAGGCATTTCAGATGCTCCAGCTTTAACAGCAGGAACCGGAACAGAGAGTTTTCCGGGCTTGAACATAGACCCGGTTGGCAGCGGGGCGTTGAGATTAACTACAAGAACTTTTGACCAATCTACTTTTGTCATCTATAACAGTCAGGTTCCTGTCAACAGCGGTCTTAAAATTGTCTTCGATATATTTGCCTACGACGGCACTACACGTCCTGATCGTCCTGATTTAGCAGGGCAGACAGGGGACGGCATAAGTTTCTTTTTAATTGACGGTACTGTGACGCCAACAGTAGCTGGAGGCTATGGAGGTTCTCTCGGCTACGCGCAAAATACAGATACAAATCAGTCCGGTTTACGGGGAGGTTATTTAGGAATTGGATTGGATGAATTCGGAAATTTCTCAACTACAACTCAAGGGCGGGTAGGCGGACTTCCGGGGGGAATTAGACGAGATTCGGTAACGCTTCGAGGTAGCGAAGTTACGCAATATCAATTTTTAACTTCTACGTTTGTGCCGCAGGGAATAGATAATATTCCCGATACCGTAAATCCTCTGCCTCCAAACGGGCCGAACAATGCCATTACCAGCAGTCGCGAAGAAGCCAGAAGAAGAGTTCAAATTATTTTGCAACCCCCCACTTCTGCAACGCCAAACCGTCTCACTGTTAACTTTGATCTCAACAATAATGGTTTGTTTACAGATCAGGGCGAGACTATTATCGACATTGCCAATTTAGAGGACTTAAACGGGCCAATCCCGGCAACATTCAAATTTGGTTTTGCTGGTTCAACGGGAGCCGCAACAAATATTCACGACGTTCGCACTTTGTCGATCCAAACTATAGACGTGCCGCTTACTACAGCAGATGTTGCCTCAACGAAAACAGGCCCGGCGGCAGCGGCACCGGGTAGCAGCATCACTTACACAATTACGACGGTAAATAACGGCCCGGACGCCGCCGAAAACGTGGTGGTTGAAGATCAATTGCCCGTCGGGGCAGTATTTGGCAGTGCCGACGGCAACGGCACTTTCAACCCGACAACGAGACTGGTTTCCTGGAGTATTCCGAATTTACCTGTTGGGGCCACAGCCACCCGCACCGTAACTGTTACGACCCCAACTACACTCGGCCCTATTACAAATAGTGTATTCAGCAGCAGCAGCACGATCGATCCCGTACCCGGTAACAACAGTGGCAGCCGCCCGGATGCGAGAGTCACGACCACTATTACGAACGATAGCGCTGATGTAGTGACGCGTAAAATTGGGCCCGCTACTGCGATCGCGGGTTCGACTGTCACCTACACAATTACGGCAGCCAACAGTGGGCCGAGTGCGGCAACCAATGTGGCGATCGCCGACACCATTGTTCCTGGTTTAACAGGAGTCAGCGTCTCCGAGGGCGGAAGTTACAACGCAACTACAGGTATTGTGACTTGGACGGCGATCCCATCCCTAGCCAGCGCAACCAGCGCCAACAGAACCGTCAGTTTCGCAGTTCCCGCCACCGGTGGCACCGTCGCCAACACTGCTAGCAGTACCTCGATTACCCCAGACCCCAATCCCGGCAACAACAACGGCAGCAGCCCCGAAGCGCGAGTCACCACTACTATCACCGATAGCGCCGATGTAGTGACGCGCAAAACCGGGCCCGCTACTGCGATCGCGGGTTCGACTGTCACCTACACAATTACGGCAGCCAACAGTGGGCCGAGTGCGGCAACCAATGTGGCGATCGCCGACACCATTGTTCCTGGTTTAACAGGAGTCAGCGTGTCGGACGGCGGAACTTACAACGCAACTACAGGTATTGTGACTTGGACGGCGATCGCATCCCTAGCCCGCGCAGCCAGCACCAACAGAACCGTCAGTTTCGCAGTTCCCGCCACCGGCGGCACCGTCGCCAACACTGCTAGCAGCACCTCAACCACTAATGACCCCAATCCCGGCAACAACAATGGCAGCAGCCCGTCGGCAAGAGTCACCACCACGATCGCCGATAGCGCCGATGTAGTGACGCGCAAAACCGGGCCCGCTACTGCGATCGCGGGTTCGACTGTCACCTACACAATTACGGCAGCCAACAGTGGGCCGAGTGCGGCAATCAATGTGGCGATCGCCGACAGCATTGTTCCGGGCTTAACAGGAGTCAGCGTCTCCGAGGGCGGAAGTTACAACGCAACTACAGGTATTGTGACTTGGACGGCGATCGCATCCCTAGCCAGCGCAGCCAGCACCAACAGAACCGTCAGTTTCGCAGTTCCCGCCAGCGGCGGCCCCATCGCCAACACTGCTAGCAGCACCTCAACGAGCCCAGACCCCAATCCTGCCAACAACAACGGCACCAGCCCCGAAGCGCGAGTCACCACTACTATCACCGATAGCGCCGATGTAGTGACGCTCAAAACCGGGCCCGCTACTGCGATCGCGGGTTCGACTGTCACCTACACCATTCTCACCGAAAACAGAGGGCCCAGTACCGCCACCAACATCACCCTTACAGACAGCATCGTTCCCGGTTTAACGGGCGTCACAGCATCCAACGGCGGTACTTACAACCCAGCGACAGGCATTGTCAGCTTTCCGCCCATTGCCAGCTTAGCTGACGGCGTGACCGTCAGCCGGAGAGTCACATTCCCAGTCCCCGCGACCAGCACTGTCAGCAACACGGCAAGAAGTACCTCAACCACTAATGACCCGAATCCCGGCAACAATAACGGCAGCGATTCCGTCGCAACTGTTACCACCAGCATCGCCTCTGCGCCGACTCCGACTCCCCCACTCCCACCGACTCCGACTCCGACTCCCGCCAACCTACGGCCGATAGCTAGCAACGTCAACCTCGAAATCGCCCCCAGCAGCACTGTGGCGATCGCAGGACTGGGAGGAAGCGACCCCGACGGGTCGATCGCATCTTTCACCATCAACACCGTCCCACCAGCAAATGAAGGGCTGGTATTTTTAGGCAATCCCGATACTGGCGGCACGATTGTCACCGCCGGTCAAATTCTGACACCTGCTGACATTAACCAATTATTTTTCCAATCGACAGGCAACTTTACAAAAGCAAATTTCACCTACAGCGCTACAGACAACCAGGGCGCTACCAGCCGCGCCAGCGCTACTGTCTCGGCGGTGCTGCCGGAGCCCAACAAACCGCCAGTAGCTAACAACGTCAACCTCGAAATCGCCCCCAGCAGCACTGTGGCGATCGCAGGACTAGGCGGCACAGATCCAGACGGGTCGATCGCATCTTTCACGATCAACACCGTCCCACCAGCAGATGAAGGGCTGATATTTTTAGGCAATCCCGAAACCGGCGGCAGGATTATCCGCGCCGGTCAAATTCTGACACCTGCTGACATTAACCAATTATTTTTCCAATCCACAGCCAACTTTACAACAGCAAATTTCACCTACAGCGCTACAGACAACCAGGGCGCTACCAGCCCCGCCAGCGCTACTGTCTCTGCCATTCCCCTGAACGAACCAACACCAACACCCGCGCCCGCGCCGGAACCAACACCACCCGTCCCTGCGCCGGAACCAACACCCGTCCCTGCGCCGGAACCAACACCACCCGTCCCTGCGCCGGAACCAACACCCGCGCCCGCGCCGGAACCAACACCACCCGTCCCTGCGCCGGAACCAACACCCGCGCCGGAACCAACACCCACACCACCAACACCAACACCCGTCCCTGCGCCGGAACCAACACCCGCGCCAGAACCAACACCCGCGCCAGAACCAACACCCGCGCCGGAACCAACACCACCCGTCCCTGCACCCGAACCAACACCCGCCCCAGAACCAACACCACCAACACCCACACCCGCCCCAGAACCAACCCCCATATTCAACCCAGTAGCCGAACCCGATACCAGTTGCGGTTGCGACCCCCTGCCCCTGCTGCCTCTCATCACATTTATCCCACCCCAGCCTTCGGAAATACTCAACTTCGACTCCAACGCCGCCCAACTCATCAACATCCAAAACACCAGCATCGGGACAGAGGGAAACGATTCCTTAACAGGGAACGAAACTAACGAACTGTTTCTCTCATGGGAGGGCGACGACACAGTATTAGGTGAAGGTGGCAGCGA